>NZ_JBNCOB010000001.1:109557-278158 GCF_049847285.1 Micromonospora sp. DT62 | reverse complement strand
GGGGGGGGGGGGGTGTGGGGGGGGGGGGGGGGGGGGGGGGGCCCCGCGGGCCCGGGCCCGGGGGGCCCTTTTTTTCCCCGGGCGCGGCCCCGGGGGCCCCACACCCCGTCGGTGCCCACTCTCGCGTCCGTCCGTCGGGCTCCTCCCGGAGATCTTGGTACGAAACGGCCCCTCCAGGGGCCCTCCCGTACCAAGATCTCCACCGGTGCCTCGGTGACCCGGTGTCCGGGGCGGCCCCGGTGACCCCAGTTACCGGACTCACTCTCAAGTGACTCATGTGACCCGGCTTATCCGGTTAGCCCCGGTGAGCACGTAAGCCGGGTGGCCGTGAGCCGGATGAGCCGGGTGACAGCCGAATGAGCCGGGTGAGCCGTGGACCCGGGTGTGACCGGGTGTCCGGTTTCGTGGTGGCTGTCCGGTGCGGCTTGAGCCGGTGAGTCGTCAGTGGTTGGCGTGACGGTGCCGGGTGTGCGGTTTGTGGGTGTGACCGGGGGCATCGTGGGGGCGGAATCGTGGCCGGGGCGGGGTCGTTACACCCTGCGTACGACCGAGCAAGGCCACCCCGCCAGGGCACGCCGCCCGATGGGATGGCGGGCCCGGGGCCCCGGAATGATGGCGGGCCGGCGGTGGTTACACATGGTCCGGCCGACGTGAGGGCGTCCCCCCGCCCCGCGCGACAGCCCGGCCCTCGCTGGATCCCCCTGAGTTCGCATGAGCGCCGACGGTGCTTGCACCCGCGTGAAGCCGATCCCCCTCGGTGTGCGGGTGCCAACCCCCGAATGGAGCGTTTCTGATGAACACGATCATGCGTAAGAGCGTTCTCGGTATCGCTGGTCTCGCGTTCGCCGGTGGCGTGGCCGCCGGTCCGATGACCGACACCGCCCACACCAGTGCCCCGTCCGTGGACGCCACGGCGGTCGCGGTGGCCGTGCAGGCCGACAAGCCGTCGGTCGACAAGGCCACGCTGATCCCGCACGGTGTGCAGGGCGCCCAGTCGCACGTCGACCTGTCCGACGAGCAGGTCGCCAACGTCAAGGCGATCATCGCCGCGACGAAGAAGGCCGGCATGGACGAGCGCGCCGCGGTGGTGTCGATCGCGACCGCGTTGCAGGAGTCGAAGCTGGAGAACCTGGGTCACCTGGGTGACCGCAACGACCACGACTCGCAGGGCCTGTTCCAGCAGCGTCCGTCCAGTGGGTGGGGCACGGTCGAGCAGATCACCGACCCCGAGTACTCCACGACGGCGTTCCTCAAGGGCCTCAAGCAGGTCGACGGGTGGCAGGACATGCCGCTGACCAAGGCCGCCCAGACGGTGCAGGTGTCGGCCTACCCCGACCACTACGCCCAGTGGGAGCAGCAGGCCGCCGACCTGGTGGCCGAGCACTGGAACAGCTGACAGCACTAGCCGACCGCCGCTGGCCGGCACCCGCAACCGGGGTGCCGGCCAGCGGCGTCTGTGGCGGGTGGACCCCGTCAGCGGGGAGTCGTGGCGTGGACCCGGATGATCACGACGGTGGCGTTGTCGTCGCCGCCGGCCTCCAGGGTGCCGTGGAGCAGGTCGCGCACCGCCTCCTCGGGTCGCGGTGCCGCCAGGAGTTCCCGCATCAGGTGATAGTCGACCTGGTCGCTGACGCCGTCGGTGCAGAGCAGCCAGACGTCGCCGGGGCGCAGTGACACCGCGAGCAGGTCCGCCTCCGGCTCGTCCGGGTGGCCGGCGTAGCGGGTGAGCTGGTAGCGGGCGCGATCGGCGGCGGGGGAGCCGACCGGGTACCAGCCGTGCAGTACGCCCAGCCAGGCCGCCGTGTGGTCGACGGTGAGGAGTTCCAGCAGGCCGTCGCGCAGGCGGTAGGCGCGGGAGTCGCCGAGCTGGACGAGCCAGCCCTGCCCGCCGTCGGGCTCCACGAGCAGGGCGGTCAGGGTGCAGCCGGTCAGCTCCGCCAACTGCGCGCCCGCGGCGCGTACGGCTGACTGGACGCGGGCCGCGGCGGCGCGCAACTGGCGGGCGTCGACCGCGGGCCAGGTGGCCCGGACCTGCGCGACGAGGGTGCCCATGGCCGTCGTGCCGGCCCGGCGGCTGCCCTCGCCGGCGCCCATGCCGTCGACCACCGCGGCGAAGGGCAGGGCGGGGTCGACGTGCAGCACGTCGAAGTTGGCCGGGTAGCGGTTGCCGACCACGCTGCCGCCGGCGAACTCCAGCGTCATCTCGCCGAGCGGGAGACGCTGCACGTCACCGGGCACGGTGACCTCGGCGCGGCGGCCGGCGGAGGAGGGGCACCGGCGGATCGTACTGGGGATCCCCGGCGCAGGTGGTCCGGGTCGCCCCGTTCGCGGGCACTCAGTCGAGACAGAACTCGTTGCCCTCGACGTCCTGCATCACGAGGCACGACTCGTCGTAGCCGTCGGCGGTCAGTAGTCGCACGCGCACCGCGCCGAGCGCGACCAGTCGTGCGCATTCGGCCTCAAGCGCGGCCACGCGCTCTGCGCCCACGAGCCCGGTGCCGACCCGTACGTCGAGATGCAGCCGATTCTTGACGACCTTGCCTTCGGGAACGCGCTGGAAGAACAGTCGCGGGCCCACCCCCGAGGGATCGCCGCACGCGAACGCGGATCCCTGGCGCTCAGGCGGCAGCGCGCGGTCGAAGTCGTCCCAGGTGGCGTACCCCTCCGGTGGCGGCGGTACGACGTATCCCAACGCCTCGCACCAGAAACGAGCGACGCGCTCAGGTTCTGCGCAGTCGAAGGTGACCTGGACCTGCTTGACCGACGCCATCGATCCACCATAGAGGCGGGGTCTTCCGTCGTCTCCCCGGTTTCGCTGCGGACCCACGCCTGGCAGCCGGCGGCTCGGACGAAGGTGTCAACATGGGTTGACACGGTGGCGATGTCAACGTAAGTTGACGACATGAGTCAGGCAACGGAACTCGCGGCGGCAGCCGGCAGCACCGACCCCCGGGTCGGGCTGCGCGCCGTCCGCGCGCTGCGCCGGTTGCTCGAACGGCTCGAGGTGGTCCAGGTGGACAACGCCCGTCGACAGGGCTGGTCCTGGCAGGAGATCGCCGACGAGCTCGAGGTCAGCCGGCAGGCGGTCCACAAGAAGCACGCCGGTCGTCCGGCGGTCGGATCTTCCTGGGAGGCGTGATGTTCGAACGGTTCACCGACCGGGCCCGCACGGTCGTGCGGTACGCCCGGGACGAGGCCCGGACCGAGGGCGAGCGGCCCGTCGGGACCGAGCACCTGCTGCTCGCCCTGCTCTCCGACGGCGACAACCTCGCCGCCCGGGTGCTCGCCGAGGCCGGCCTCCGCGCCGACGACCTGCGGGCCCGCGTCCGCCAGCACACCGTGCGGGGAGCCACCGGCCTCGCCGACGCCGACGCCGCGGCCCTGCACGAGATCGGCATCGACCTGGCCGCCATCGTGGCCCGGATCGAGGAGTCCTTCGGCCCGGACGCGCTGCGCGAGGCCGCGCCGGCGCCGCGCCGCCGCTGGGGTCGCCGGCGGTACGCGGGCGGCCCCTTCTCCCCGCGCGCCAAGAAGGTGCTGGAGCTGTCCCTGCGGGAGGCGTTGCGACTGCGCCACCGCCACATCGGCACTGAGCACATCCTGCTCGGCGTGCTCCGCGAGGGCCACGGGCTGGGCGCACGGGTGCTCACCGAGGCCGGCGCTGACCTCGACGACCTGCGCCGTCGCGTCGAGACCGCCCTCCGCACCCCCGCCTGACCAAACCCCCACCCCACTTCCGGCCCGGCCCACCCACGGCCCGGTGATCGTGAGGTTGGCGAGGATGTCGATCTCAAGCGCCGCCGTCGACCTCATGATCGGCCGGTCGACGGCGGGCCGCCAGCGGGGTGGGGAGGTGGGGGGACGGTCGGGGCGGGCGCAAACGCGTTTGCGCTGCGCGTAACATCACCGCGCCGCCGGGTCGCTGCCGTGCCGGATGTGCTGCACACTGGCGCCGTGGACCCTCGACAGGACAAGCGACGCGCGGCACCCGACGGCGGTGGCCTGCGCTCCGCCGTGGTGGTCAACCCGGTGAAGGTGGCCGACCTCGACGAACTGCGTCAGACGGTCCACGACGCCCTCGCCGCGGCCGGCTGGCCCGAGCCGCTGTGGTTCGAGACCACGGTCGAGGACCCGGGCCGCGGCCAGACGCAGGAGGCGGTCGAGGCCGGCGTGGACGTCGTCTTCGCGTGCGGCGGCGACGGCACCGTGATGGCCTGCGTCAGCGGCCTGGTCGGCACCGAGGTGGCGCTTGCCGTGCTGCCCCAGGGCACCGGCAACCTGCTCGCGGCCAACCTGGGCCTCTCGGGTGACCTGGCCGCCGGGCTGGAGGTCGCCGTCGAGCGTGGCCGCCGGCTGCTCGACGTCGGCGCGGTCGAGGACCACTACTTCACGGTGATGGCCGGCATGGGCTTCGACGCCCAGATGCTCGCCGACACCTCGGAGACCACCAAGAAGCGGATCGGCTGGCCGGCGTACGTCGTGGGGGCCGCCCGGCACCTGCGCGACCGGCCGATGCGGGTCTCCATCCGCATCGACGACCAGCAGCCGATCCGCCGCCGGGCCCGCTCCGTCCTCGTCGCCAACGTCGGTCGCCTCCAGGGCGGGGTGCGGCTGCTCACCGACGCCGAACCGGACGACGGCTACCTCGACGTCGCGGTGCTCACCCCGCGTACGCTGCGGCAATGGCTGGCGCTCGGCTGGGCGGTCGTACGCCGGCAGGACCGCGTCCCCCGCATGGAGGTCTTCAAGGCCAGGCGGGTGGAGATCACCAGCAACCGGGCCCAGCCCCGGGAGCTCGACGGCGATCTCATCGAGCCGGGTCGCACCCTGAAGGCCGAGATCCGGCGGCGGGCGCTGTGGCTCTGCGTACCGCAGCCGGCACAGGATCCCGACCTGACCGAGGACGCGCAGGCGGCCGCCGAGCGTGGTGAGCAGCTGATCGAGGAAGCCCGCCGTGAGTAGCACCCGGATCGTGCCGGAGACCCGGCTGATGTCCGACGAGGAACTCAACGCCGACGACGCCTGGCACACACTGCGCCGGCAGGGCGGCTGGCACCTGCTGCGCGACGCGTTCATCCGGTTCCGCTACGGCGACGGGTTCAGCCACTCGCGCGCCTTCGCGCTGCAACTCTGCCTCGCCGTGGTGCCGTTCCTGATCGCGCTGACCGGCCTGATCAGCGAACTCGGCGTCGAGGAGGGCGGCCGGGTGGTCGCCGACACCGTCCTGGCCCTCACCCCCGGGGCGAGCGAACCGATGGTGGCCGAGCTGCTCGGCGAGGGGGACCGCACCGAACGCGCCGGGGAGCTGGCGCTCGGCCTCGGCATGCTCACCGGCCTGGTCGCGCTGACCACCACCATGGCCCAGATCGAGCGCGGCGCCAACCGGATCTACGGCGTGGAACGGGACCGGCCCGCGCTGTGGAAGTACGTCCGCGCGAGCGTCCTCGCCCTCACCGCCGGCGTGCCGGCGCTCACCGGGTTCCTGATCCTCGTCGGCGGCGGCCCGATGGGCGACTCGGTGCAGCGCCACTACGCGTGGGGCGAGCTCGCCAACGGCATCTGGAACGTGGTGCGCTGGCCGCTCAGCCTGGGCCTGACCGTCCTCGCCGTCGCGGTGATCTTCCGGCACGCCCCCCGCCGCAAGCAGCCGGGCCTGTCCTGGCTCTTCTTCGGCGCCGGCATCGCCACCGCGCTGTGGTGGCTGGCCAGCCTGCTGCTCGCCGCGTACGTGCGGTTCAGCGGCGGGTTCGGCCAGACGTACGGGGCGCTGACCGGGATGATGGCGTTGCTGCTCTGGGCCAACCTGACCGGCATGGCGCTCTTCGGTGGACTCTCCTTCGCCGCCCAGCTGGAGGCGCTGCGCATCGGGGTGCGCGAGCCCGCCCAGCCCGACCTCTGGGAGCCCGAGGCCGAGCGCCAGGAGATCCACGACACCGGCGAGATGAGCTCCCTCTAGCTCCGCATCGGACATCCCTCGGTGTACGCGGAGCGCCGATCGGGTAATGCGGCACGCCAGAAGCGAGAGGGAGGCTGCCGTGGGCGCGGTCAAAGAGGCGTTGCGACGACCCTTGGGTCACTTCACCGAACGGACCCTTGCCGGCCTGGCGATCGTGCTCGGCGCCGGGGTCGGTTTCGGGGTGCTCCTCGTCCTGGTCCGGACCCGGTGGTCCCCGCTCTACGACGTCGACCACGGCATGGCCGCCTGGCTCAACGACCTGGTCGCCCCGCACGGGCCGCTGGTGACCGTGCTCAACGCGCTCACCGACCTCGGTGGACGGGCGGTCATCATCTGGCTGGTGTCGGTCGCCGTGGTCGGGCTGCTGATCCGCAAGCAGGGTCGGCTCGCGGTGTTCCTGATCGTCACCGGCGTCGGCGCGCTCGTCCTCGACCCGGCGCTCAAGACGCTGGTGGACCGGTTGCGCCCCGAGGTGGACGTGCCCATCGGCACGTACGCCGGGGACAGCTTCCCCAGCGGACACGCGCTCGGCTCGATGGTCGCGTACGGGGCGCTGCTGCTGGTCTTCCTGCCGGCCATGTCGCGCCGCTGGCGTAAGCCCGCGATCGCCCTGGTCGCCCTCGTCGTCTTCCTCATCGGACTGACCCGGATCGCGTTGGGCGTGCACTTCGTCTCGGACGTGCTGGGGGCCTGGCTGCTCGGCGCCGCCTGGCTCGGCGTCACCGCGTACGCCTTCCGGCTCTGGCGGTTGGAGCGCGGCCGGCCGGTCCCGGCGTTGACCGACGGGCTGGAGCCGGAGGCCGCGCACGACGTGGCGCCCGCCCCCGACGAGGCGCACCTGCTGCCGCACCCCCGGGCCGCCGTGTTCGAGCTGATCGTCGGCTGGGTGCTGATCCTCGGCGCGCTCTACGGCTTCGGCATGTTCGTCAGCTACCACGCCGGCGGCACCTTCTTCGCCACCCTGGACACGGACGTGCCGAGGTGGTTCGCCGAGCACCGCACCCCCGGCCGGGACGACTTCAGCTACTGGTGGAGCAAGGTCGGCGACACCCACGCCATCCTGCTCATCTCGCTGGTCTTCTGCCCGATCGTGCTGGCCGTGTGGCGGCGTTGGCGGCCGGTGCTCTTCGTGGCACTGACCATGTTCGGCGAGCTGAGCCTCTTCCTCGCCTCCGCCGCCGCGGTCGACCGGCCGCGCCCGCCCGTCGGCAACCTCGACGGACCGATGCCGACCTCCTCCTTCCCGTCCGGCCACATCGCCGCCACGCTCTGCGTCTGGGTGGCGATCGCGGTGATCGTCTTTCCGCGTACCGACCGGTGGTGGCGGTGGGTCTTCGTGGCGCTGGCGGTCGTGATGCCGGCCGGCGTGGCCATCAGCCGGATGTACCGGGGGATGCACCACCCCACCGACTTCATGGGCGCGATCATCCTCACCACCCTCTGGATCGGGCTGCTCTACTGGGTGATCCGCCCCAACGAGGACGTGCGCGAGGGCAACCGGCCCAGCATCGAGTCCGAGGACGTGCACACCCTCGACGACGAGCTGGCCAAGGCCGGTCGGACGGACTGACGCCGCCGATGCTGCGGGCGATGACCTGGAACATCCGGACCGGCGGACGGGACTCCGGCGGCGCCGACCGCCGGGACCTGCTGGTCCGGGTCGTCGCCGACCAGCGGCCGGACGTGCTGGCGTTGCAGGAACTGCGGCACTTCGACTCCGGCACCGTGCTCGCCGACTTCGCGGGCCGGGTGGGGATGCGACCCCACCTGGCCCGTTCCTGCTTCGGCCAGCCGGTGGCGGTGCTGCTGCGCCCGCCGCTGCGCGCCCTCGCCGCGACCCGGGTACGCCGGCCGTTCCACCATGCCGCGCAGCGGGTCACCGTGGCGACCACCGCCGGCCCGCTGACCGTGCTGAGCGTGCACCTGGACCCGTATTCGGGGCTGCGGCGGCGCGTCGAGGCGGGCTGGGCCGCCGCCGCGCTGCGCCGCGCGCCGGGGGAGCTGGCGCTGCTGGCCGGCGACCTCAACACCCTCGACCCGGTCGCCGAGCACACCGACCGCATCGCCCGGCTCCCGGCCGCGTACCGCCGCCGTCACCTGCGCCGGGACGGGCGGACGGTGGAGACCCGCGCGGTGGCCCGGCTGCTCGCCGCCGGCCTGGTCGATCTGTACGCGACGGCGGGGGCGCCCGACGGCGGGCTGACCGCGCCCACCCGGCACGGCGGCGGGGCGGAGTTCTCCGGCATGCGGCTGGACTACCTGTTCGGTACGGCGGCGCTCGCCGGCCGGGTGCGCGACTGCCGGGTGCTGCGGGGCGGCGAGACCGAGTACGCCTCCGACCACTATCCGGTCGTGACGGACCTGGACCTCGACCCCGCCTGACCGCCCTGCCCTCGCGTGCCCGCCCGGCCTGGCCGCTCTGCCCGCGCCTGACCGCCCGGTCTGGCCGTTCTGCCCTTGCGTGCCCGCCCGGCCCGACCGCTCTGCCCGCGCCTGCCCGCCCAGCTCGCCCTCACCGCCCGCCCCGTCCGATCGCCCGC
Organism: Micromonospora sp. DT62; assembly: GCF_049847285.1. Lineage (NCBI taxonomy): Bacteria > Bacillati > Actinomycetota > Actinomycetes > Micromonosporales > Micromonosporaceae > Micromonospora > Micromonospora sp. DT62. The sequence goes on along the minus strand of NZ_JBNCOB010000001.1, from coordinate 269,662 downwards.
CCCGCCCGGCCTGGCCGGGCGACCCCGGTCCGTCCCCGAGGGCCGGGGAGGCGGCGCGTTGCCGGTGCTGACTACCGTGAGCCGGTGATCGACTCGCCGAGCGCGGACCCGGGGAACGCCGGGTCCCCACCCACCCCGCTGCTGGTCGCCGTCGTCCGGGGAATCGCGCTGGTCGTGGTGGTGCCCGTCCGGCTGGCCTGGGAGGTGGTCGCCGCCGTCGGCCGGTGGCTGCACCGCTGGCTGCTCGCGCCGCTCGGTCGGTTCCTGGACCGCTGGCTGTTGCGCCCGCTGGGCTGGCTGCTGCGGATCCTGGTGTGGGTGCCGCTGAGCTGGCTCGGCCGTGGGCTGGCCTGGCTGCTGCGCTGGCTGGGCCTCGGCCTGTCCTGGCTGCTGCGCACGCTGGTCTGGGTGCCGTTGGTCTGGCTCGCCCGGGGCTTGGCCTGGCTGGCCCGGACGGTGGTGTGGATACCGCTGGCCTGGCTGGCGTACCACCTGATCTGGGTGCCGCTGCGCTGGCTGGCCCGGCTCCTCGCGCCGCTCGGACGCCTGCTGGCGGCGGGGCTCGTGGCGCTCGGCCGGTGGCTGGTGGCGGGGCTCGCGGCGGTCGGGCGGTGGTTGGCGGCGGTGGGGCGGGTGCTGCTCGGCGCGCTCGGCTGGGCGTGGTGGGCCGCCGGCCGGCTGCTCTGGTGGTGCTACGCGCTCACGCTGCGGCCCTTCGTGCTCGGGGCGGGCTGGCTGTGGCGGCACGCCGTCCGCCCGGTGGGCCGGGCGGTGGCCGCCGCGTGGCGGGCGACCGTGTCGCCGGCCATCCGCTGGGTGCGCCGCGCCGTCATGGACCCGGTTCGCCAGGCGACCCGTGAGGCGCTGACCGCCCTCGGCCTGCGCGGCTGACCCGCGGACGCCGCGACGACGGCGGAGGGCACCCGATCAGCGGTGCCCGACGCGCGCTGCCCGAAGCGCGGTGCCCGAAGCGGGGTGCCCGGGAGAGATCTTGGCAAGAAACGGCCCCTCCAGGGGCACTTCCCTACCAAGATCTCGAAGCCGAAGCCGAAGCCGAAGCCGAAGCCGAAGCCGAAGCCGAAGCCGAAGCCGAAGCCGAAGCGGGAGCCAGAGTCGGAGCCAGCGGGAGCCGGAGCGGGAATCGAGTCCGAGCCGAGCCGAGCCGAGCCGAACCCGGCAGGGTTACAGGAGCAGGTTGAGCACCACGGTCAGGACGACCGAGGCGACGATCGAGAAGAGGATCATCAGCAGGCAGCCCAGGCCACCGCCGGCCGGACGGATCTCCGTGTTGCCGATACGCATGTCGTCACCTGTTCGTGAGTGTGGGGGACAGCAGGGCGCGGACCGCGCCGGCGACCTGCGCCGGTGCGGTGGTCACGACGTTGTGCGCGGCGCCCGGCACGGTGACCGTACGGGCGTGTGGCACCAGCCGGCCCACCTGCGCGCGCCAGGCTGGCGGCACGACCGGGTCCCGGGAGCCGGCCACCACCAGGGTGGGCGCGGCGATGCGGACCAGGTCCGCCTCGATGCCGTTGCGCACCGAGTGCGACAGCGTCGCGTGGACCCGCCAGGGGCGGGCGTCGAGGACGTCCCGGAGCAGGATCGGCGCCTGCAACGGCGCCTCCCGCAGGGTGTCCACCAGCCAGCGCCCGAACTGTCCCCGCCGGGACCGGGCGGCCGGGTCGCTGGTCGGGCCGGCGAGCACCACCGCCGCGACCGCGTCGGGGTGCCGGGCGGCGAGCGCCGCGACGACCTCCGCGCCGAACGAGTGCCCGAGCAGGCAGACGGGCGGCATCCGGTACGCGGCCAGCCAGGCGGCCAGGTGCGCGGCGTGCTCACGGACGTCGTACGCGTGGCCGGGGCGCTCGGTCAGCCCGAAGCCGGGCAGGTCGGGCGCGTACACCGGGTGGGTGTCGGCCAGCGCGAGGGCGAGCGGGGTCAGGTAGCGGTGGGACACGGCCAGCCCGTGCACCAGCACGACCGGGGTGGCGGCGGTGCCGGGGTCGCCGGCGCGGCGGGTGTGCGTACGGATGTCGTCGACCAGCCGCCACTCGCTGGTCAGCCCGGCGGCCGGCTTCGGGGCGGCCAGCGCGAGGCGCAGCTCCGCCGGACCGAAGCGGCCCGGCGGGGTCACCCGGGGACGCCGGACCGGTGCCGCCCTCACAGCTCGCGCAGCCTCGGCAGGAGCTGCTCCTGCGCCCAGTCCAGGAACATCGGCTGCGTCTCGCCGCCCACCTGCACGATTGCGACGTGGGTGAAGCCGGCGTCGACGAACGTGCGGAACGCCTCGACGTGCCGGTCCACGTCGGGCCCGCAGGAGATCCCCTCGGCCACGTCCTCCTCGCGGACGAACTGGGTGGCGGCGGCGAACGACTCCGGTCCGGGCAGGTCGGCGTTGACCTTCCAGCCCATCCCGAACCAGCGGAACTGGTCGTGCACGATCTTGCGGCACTCCGCCTCGTCCGGGCCGTAGCAGATGGCCACCTGCCCGTAGCGGGGCTGCCCGGCGCCGCCGGCCTCGTCGTACATCTCGATGATGTGCGGGTCCGGTTCGGTCGTGACGAGGCCGTTGCCGTACTCGGCGGCGAGGGTGACCGACTGGCGGCCGGAGGCGGCGACGGCCATCGGCACCGGGCGGGCCGGCCGGTCCCACACGTAGGCGTCGGGTACGTCGTAGTGGTTGCCCGAGAAGGTCAGCGTCTCCCCGTTGAGCAGGGGCCGGATGATCTGGAGGGCCTCCTCGAACATCTCGTGCCGCTGCTGCACGTGCGGCCAGCCGCCCACCACGTGCTCGTTGAGGTTCTCGCCCGCGCCGAGGCCGAGGGTGAACCGGCCGTCCGAGAGCACCCCGATCGTGCTGGCCTTCTGCGCCACGACCGCCGGGTGGTAGCGGCGGATCGGGCAGGTGACGAAGGACATCAGCTCCGCCCGGCTGGTGGCGTGCGCGACCGCGCCGAGCACCGACCAGGCGTACGGGGAGTGGCCCTGGGACTCCAGCCAGGGGTAGTAGTGGTCGGAGATGACGAGCTGGTCGAAGCCGGCCGCCTCCGCCCGCACCGCGTGGTCGACCAGTTGCTTGGGACCGGCCTGCTCGCACATCAGGGTGTAGCCGACGTTGACCATGGGTGTCTCCTTCCGACCCGGGCGGATCATCCCCGGATACCCCTGCCAGGTCGGGTCAACCCTCGCGTCCGGTGCCGGCGGTCCGCTGCTTAACCGGTTCATTGCGTGACCGGCCCGACCGGCCTACGCTGATCCCTGCGCCGCCGGGAGCCGGGCGGCGGCTGTCGGGCTGCAGCCGCCATCCCCTGTGACGTCCCACCCCCACCTGGGCAGCGGGGGTCCTCCCTTTGAGGAAGGCCATGAAGAAGAGACTCTCCGCCGCCGGTGCGGCAGTGCTCGCGTTGCTGGTCGCCGTGTTGGCGTTCGGTCAGCCCGCGCGGGCCGCGACCGGCTTCTCCGTCGCCGACGGCAAGCTCTACGACGCCAACGGCAGCGAGTTCGTCATGCGTGGCGTGAACCACGCGCACACCTGGTACCAGCAGCAGACCAGCTCCTTCGCCAACATCAAGGCGCTGGGCGCGAACACCGTGCGGGTGGTGCTCGCCAGCGGCCAGCGGTGGGCCAAGAACGACACCGCCGACGTCGCCAACGTCATCTCGCTGTGCAAGGCCAACCGGCTGATCTGCGTGCTGGAGGTGCACGACACCACCGGCTACGGCGAGCAGAGCGGGGCGGCCACCCTGGCTCAGGCGGTCGACTACTGGCTCAGCGTCTCCAGCGCCCTCGCCGGCCAGGAGAAGTACGTCATCGTCAACATCGGCAACGAGCCGTACGGCAACCAGGGCTACGGCACCTGGGCGACCGACACCGCCAACGCCATCAAGCGCCTGCGTACGGGCGGCCTGACGCACACCATCATGGTCGACGCCCCCAACTGGGGTCAGGACTGGTCGTTCACCATGCGCGACAACGCGGCGTCGGTGTTCGCCGCCGACCCGCAGAAGAACACCGTCTTCTCCATCCACATGTACGGCGTCTTCGACACCGCCGCCGAGATCAGCGACTACCTCGGCCGGTTCCGCGCCGCCAAGCTGCCGATCGTGGTCGGCGAGTTCGGCTTCGACCACTCCGACGGCAACCCCGACGAGGACACGATCCTCTCCTACAGCCAGGCCAACGGGATCGGTTACCTGGGCTGGTCGTGGAGCGGCAACGGCGGTGGCGTCGAGTACCTCGACATGGTCACCAACTTCAACCCCGCCGCGCTGAGCACCTGGGGCCAGCGCATCTTCAACGGGGCGAACGGGATCAAGGCCACCGCCCGGGAGGCGACGGTCTACGCCAGCACCCCGCCACCGACCTCCCCGCCGCCGACGACGCCCCCGCCCACCACTCCGCCACCCACGACGCCCCCGCCGACGCCCCCGCCGCCGGGCGGCTGCACGGCGACGTACACGGTGACCAACCAGTGGCAGGGTGGCTTCCAGGGTGAGGTGAAGGTGACCGCCGGCTCGGCGGCGATCACCGGCTGGACGACGAAGTGGACGTTCGCCAACGGCCAGACCGTCAGCCAGTCCTGGAACGCCGCCCTGAGCAGCAGCGGATCGGCCGTCACGGCCCGCAACACCGACTGGAACGGCCGGCTGGGCGCCGGAGCCAGCACCAGCTTCGGCTTCATCGCCAGCTGGAACGGCACCAACGCCACGCCCGCGGTGACCTGCACCGTGAGCTGACAACTCACGTCCCACCGGTGGCCGGGCCCGCAGGGGGCCCGGCCACCGCTCGTGTCGCCCGTCGAAACGTCGCAACTCCGCCGCGCCCCCGACCGCGCCCGCGATCTTGCGCGTTGTGCTGTGGAAATACGAGGAAGGCCCTGTTTGCCGGGACGGAAATTGCAAGATCGCGGACCGAAGGGCTGGGCAGGGCAAGGGCTGGGCGGAGCTGCCCCATCTGTGCGGGCAGCTCGACAGTGTCCGCGCGAGCATGCCCCACGTCGCGTCGGGGCCCGTCAGGCTTCGGGCGCCCCGGTGGCCAGCCGGGCGGCGCGCATCGTCAGGTACCGCTGCTCGGGCACGCTCGTGGTCAGGTCGGCGGCGGCCCGGTACGCGGCCACCGCCCGCTCCCGGTCGCCGGCCATCTCGTGCAGGTGCGCGCGGGCGGCGGGCAGCCGGTGGTGCCCGGCGATCCGGGGGTCGGCGTCCAGCGCCGCCAACGCGGCCAGGCCGGCGGCCGGGCCGTGCACCATGGCGGTCGCCACCGCGCGGTTGAGGGAGACGACGGGACTGCCGGAGGCACGTTCCAGCACCTCGTACAGGGCGAGGATCTGCGGCCAGTCGGTCTCGGCGGTGCTGGGTGCCTCGTCGTGCAGCGCGGCGATGGCCGCCTGGAGCTGGTATGGCCCGACCGGCCCGCGGGGCAGCGCCCAGGTGACCAGGGCGACCCCCTCGTCGATGGCCGCGACGTCCCACCGGCTGCGGTCCTGGTCGGCCAGGGAGATCAGCTCACCCGAGGGCCCGGTGCGTGCGGCGGCGCGGGCGTCGGTGAGCAGCATCAACGCGAGCAGCCCGGCGACCTCGGTGTCGTCGGGCAGGAGCGCGCGCAGGGCCCGGGTCAGCCGGATCGCCTCCTCCGACAGGTCCACCCGGCGCAGGTCGTCGCCCAGGCTGGCGGTGTGCCCCTCGGTGAAGATCAGGTAGAGCACGTGCCGCACGGCGGCCAGCCGGGCCTCCCGGTCGGCGGGCTCGGGCATCCCGAATGGGACGCCCGAGGCGCGGATGCGCTGCTTGGCGCGGCTGATCCGCTGGGCCATGGTGGCCTCGGGCACGAGGAAGGCGCGACTGATCTCGGCCGTGGTCAGGCCGCCGACGGCGCGCAGGGTCAGCGCGATCGCCGACGCCGGCGTGAGCGTCGGGTGGCAGCAGAGGAAGAGCAGCGTCAGGGTGTCGTCCCGGTCGGCGGTCAGCTCCTCGTCCGGCGGCGGCGCGGCGCGTCGGTCGTCCGGCTCGCGGCGGGCAACGAGGTCCTCACGCCGCCGCCGGGCCGTCTCGCCGCGGATTAGTTCGATCATCCGCCGGTACGCGACCTGGATCAGCCAGCCGCGCGGGTTGCCGGGCGTCCCCTCGACCGGCCACTGGGTGGCGGCCGCCAGCAGCGCCTCCTGCACGGCGTCCTCGGCGGTGGTGAAGTCGCCGAAGCGGCGGGTGAGCACGCCGAGGACCTGCGGCGCCAGCTCGCGCAGCAGGTCCTCGACGGATGGGTCGACGGCGGCCAGTCGTCACATCTCCTGCGGCGGCGCCGACATCACGGGGCGCACCTCGATCGGCATGTTCAGCGGCCGACCGCCGGGGCCGGGCGCGGTGGAGATGTGCGCGGCGAGCGCGACGGCCCGCTCGGGGCTGTCGCAGTCGACGATCCAGAAGCCGGCGAGGAACTCCTTGGTCTCGGCGAACGGCCCCTCGGTGACCACGGGGGTCCCACCGGCGCCCGCTCGGACGATCTTCGCCTGGGCCGGAGCGGCGAGCCCTTCGGCGCCGACCAGTTCGCCGTCGGCGATCAGCTTCCCGTTGACCTCGCCCATGAACGCCACGTGCGCCCGGATCTCCTCGGGCGTCCACGTCTCGATCGGGGGGAAGTCCGTGCCGGCGGCGCTGAACTGCATGAGCAACATGTACTTCACGTCTGGCTCCTCACGACTGCGCACCATCATCGGTGCTCTCACCCGTCGGTAGAAGCCGGCACCCCGGTTCTCGACACCCCACCGGAGATTCCCCGGGAAATCTGCCCGCCCCTCAGTCGACGGCGGTGACCTCCAGCAGCAGGGTCTGCTCGGGATGCAGCGCGGGCATCTGGAGCCCGACGGTCGCCAGCACCGCGCCGCCGAGGGTCACGCCGCCGTCGGCCAGCCAACCCGGGGCGGCCCGCTGGATCGTGGCGGGCTCCGGCACTCCGGCGGCGGGCCGCACCGCGTACCGTCGGTCAGGGTCCAGGCCGGGGAGCCGGACCGGTCCGGGCGCCTGGGTCACCGAGGTGGCCAGCTGGGCCACGGCGTACAGCGCCTGGGAACCGTCGTGGGCGACGACGCCGTGCGCCCAGACGGCCGGGTCGGGATGGTCGACCCGGACCACCCGGCCGGCGTGCAGCAGCGGGCGGAGCCGCTTGTGCAGCGCGACCCAGGCGGCCAGTTCGCCGCGCTGTGCCGCGTCGATCGCGCCGATGTCCCACTCGATGCCGTGGTGGCCGAAGAGCGTGGTCGCCGCCCGGAAACCCAGGTCGTGCACGCGGTGGGTGGTGTGCGAGCGCTCCGGCCCGATGTGGCTGCCGACCAGCTCGGGCGGGAGCAGCAGCCCCGTCCAGCGCTGGATGGCCAGCCGCTCCAGGGCGTCGTTGCAGTCGCTGGCCCAGACCCGGTCGGTGCGTCGCAGGATCTCCAGGTCCACCCGGGCACCCCCGGACGCGCAGCTCTCGATCTCCACGCCCGGGTGGCGGCGGCGCAGCTCGTCCAGGAGCCGATACGCCGCGAGGGTCTGCCCGTGCACGCCGGGGCGGCCCTGGTGCCCCGCCTCGGTCAGGTCCCGGTTGTGGTCCCACTTGAGGTAGCCGATGCCGGGATACGCGGTGAGCAAAGCGTCCAGCCGTTCCAGCAGGTACGCGTACGTCGGGGGGTGGGCCAGGTCGAGCACCTGCTGGTGCCGCCAGGCGGGCGGCAGCCGGCCCGGCACCGACAGCACCCACTCCGGGTGGGCCCGGAACACCCCGGAGTCGGGGTTGACCATCTCCGGTTCCACCCAGAGCCCGAACTGCATCCCGTGCCCGCGTACGTGGTCGATGAGCGGGTGCAGGCTGTCCGGCCAGACGGTGTCGTCGACGTACCAGTCGCCGAGGCCGGCGCGGTCGTGGCGGCGGCCCCGGAACCAGCCGTCGTCGAGCACGAACCGTTCCACCCCGACCTCTGCGGCATGGTTGGCCAGGGCGCGCAGCCGGTCCAGGTCGTGGTCGAAGTAGACGGCCTCCCAGACGTTGAGGGTGACCGGGCGGGGCGTGGCCGGATGCTGCGGCCGGGCGCGCAGGTGGGTGTGCAGGACGTCGCTGAGTCCGTCCAGCCCGTCGGCGGAGAAGACCGCGTACAGCAGCGGGGTGGCGTACTCCCCGCCGGGACCGAGCACCACCTCGCCGGGGGTGAGCAGCTCGCCGCCGCCGAGGGTGGACTCGCCCGTCGGCCGCCGCTCGGCGACGGTCACGTGGTCGCCGCTCCACGCGGTGTGCACCGCCCACACCTCGCCGTGGCCGAACCCGAACCCGGCCGTGCCGGCGACCAGCAGCAGGGTGGCGTCGTGCCCGGTGCGGCCGTGCCGGCCCTCGCGTACCCAGGCGCCCATCGGCCACGGGTGCCGCTGCGGGGACCGCTCCCGGCACCACCGGCCGGTCAGGTCGAGCAGTTCGGTGGCGACCGCCGGCACCGGCAGGACCGGCGTCAGCTCCCGCAGCTCGTACGCCGTGTCGCCGTCGTTGCGCAGCCGGTGCCGCAGCAGCACCAGGCCGGTCGGGTCGAGTTCGATCTCGACGGTCAGCGACAGCCCGGCCCCGCCGTCGGCCGCTCGGACGGTGACCCGGGCGGAGCCGGTGCCGTCGTCGGCGACGTCGAGACCGGTGAGCCGGAAGGCGGTGGACCAGTCCCGGCGCTCGCGGTGCCCGGCGAGCGCCGGCCGGCCGCCCCAGCCGGCGGACGCCTCGGGCAGCAGGGACAGCACCGTCGGCGCGTCGAAGCTGCTCGGTACGACCGGCGCGACGGTGGCGTCGACCAGGGCGGGCAGGTCGCCGTCGGGGACGGGGCCGAGGTCGGTCCCCCAGTGCGCGACCCGTGGCAGCCCCGGGTCGCGCGCGTCGAGCACCAGGCTGGTCCGGGCGCGGCGTAGGTGGACGATGGTCATCCCTTCGACGCTCCCAGGGTCAGGCCCCGGACGAACTGCCGCTGGAGCAGGAAGAACACCACCAGGGTCGGGATGGCGACCAGCACCGAGCCGGCCGAGACGAGGTTGTTGTCGGTGAAGAACTCGCCGCGCAGGTTGTTCAGCGAGCTGGTGACCGGGAACTTGTCCCCGGTACGCATGAGCACGGTGGCCCAGAAGAACTCGTTGTAGATCCAGGTCACCTCCAGGGTGGCCAGCGCGGCCAGGGCCGGCCGGCACAGCGGCATGGTCACCTGCCAGTACTGCCGCCAGACGCTCGCCCCGTCGACCATCGCCGCCTCGTAGAGGTCGCGCGGCAGCGCCTTCATGTAGTTGCTGAGCACGAAGACGCAGAAGCCGCACTGGAAGGCGACGTTGACCAGGATCAGCCCCCAGTAGCTGTCGTAGAGCAGCTCCGAGTCGCTCATGAACGCCGGCAGCGGCACCTGCGTGAAGAGCCGGAACAGCGGGATGAGCAGGGCCTGCTGGGGCAGCAGGTTCGCCGCGGTGAACAGGCCGAGCAGGACGATGTTGGTCTTCCAGCTGAACCGGGCGATGACGAACGCCACGCACGAGGCGAGGAAGAGGGTCAGCAGCACCGCCGGCACCGTGATGTAGACGGAGTTGAGGAAGTGCTTGCCGAACTCGGCGGTCCGCCAGGCGGTGACGTAGTTGTCGAGGGTCCACCCGCCGAGCGAGACGTAGCCGTTGGTGGCCGTGTACTCGTAGGAGCGCAGCGAGGTCAGCACGGCCCAGAGGATCGGGAAGAGCCAACCGATCGCCACCGCCGCGAGGAACACGTGCAGCACCACCCGGGCCGGGCGCGGCGGCGGGCGGCGTTCGGGCGCGGGGGCGGTCCGGTCCTCCCGGGGCACGGTCGCGGTGCTCATCGGCGTCCCTCCCGCAGCACGGTCGCCAGGTAGACGGTGATGAAGACCAGCGAGACGACCAGCATGATGGTGGCCAGCGCCGAGCCGAAGCCGATCCGGCTCGCCTCGCCCACCACGTTCTGGGTGACCAGCGCCGAGATCAGTTCAAGGCCGTTGCGGCCCTTGTTGATGACCCAGACCAGGTCGAACGCGCGCAGCGACTCGATCACCGTCACCACCAGCACGATGATGTTGATGGGCCGCAGGACCGGGAAGATCACCTTGAAGAACGTCCGGCCCTCCGACGCGCCGTCCACCGCGGCGGCCTCCCGCAGCGACGGGTCGACGCCCTTCAGCCCGGCCAGGTAGAGCAGCATGATGTAGCCGACGTGCCGCCAGCCGGCCGCCACCAGCACGGCCCAGATGTTGACGTCCGGGTCGCCGTACCAGTCGACGTCGGTGCCGAGGACGGCGTTGACCAGGCCCTGGTCGCGGGAGTAGAGCAGCTGCCAGACGAAGCCGATCAGCGCCAGGGAGAGCACCACCGGCAGGTAGAGCGCCGTCTGGTAGAAGCGGGTGCCGCGCAACTCCTTTTCGAGCAGGACGGCCAGGAACATGCCGAACGGGGTGGCCACCACGAACAGCGCCGCCAGCCAGAGCAGGTTGTTCTGCACGGCCGGCACGAACGGCGGGTAGTTCTGGACCACGTCGGCGTAGTTGCGGCCGCCGACCCACTCGATCTCGGAGACCGGGCCGATGCCGTCCCAGTCGGTGCCGGAGAGCAGCACGGTGGCGCCCGCCGGCAGCCAGACCAGGCCGACGACGAGCAGCAGCGGTACGGCCACCATGAGCGCGACGACCACGCGGTCGGTGCGGGACAGCAGCCGTACGCGCCGGCGGCGACCACCCGTGGAGGTGGTCGCGGCCGGCGGCGGCGCGGCGCGATCCGCTTGGATCAGGGGCAGGTCGGACACGGTGCCCTCACCCTCTCGCCGTCAGTCGGTGAAGATCGACTTCTTCTGGTTCTCGATGCTCGACGTCAGCCCGTCGATGTCCTTCGGGTCCTTGATGAACTGCTGGAGCGCCGGGATGATCACCGTGGAGGCGAAGTCCGGGCGGGTGTCGCGGTCCAGGAACTGGGCGATCTCGGTGGCCGAGCCGACCAGCTCGGCGGCCTTCTTCTGCAGGGCGCTGTAGCCGCTGGTGTCGGCCTCGCTGTTGGCGACCAGCGTGCTCGGGTCGCTCTTGACGGTGGTGTCCGCGGCCGCCTTCGAACCGACGTACTCCAGCAGCTTCCTGGCGTTGGCCTCCTGCTTCGGCTTGCGGGCCAGCATGTAGCCGTCGATGGGCGCGTCCAGGGCCTTGGCGCCGATCGCCGGGTCGATCTCGGGGAAGGTGAAGAAGTCGAGATCGGCCAGGTCGGCGCCGTCGAACTGCTGGCCGACGAAGAGGCCGAGCAGGTACATGCCGCTCTTCTTCTGCTGCAACGACTGGGCGGCCTCCTGCCAGGTCCGGCCGAGGCTGTCGGGCTGGTGCAGGGGCAGCAGGCCGCGCCAGGTGTCGAAGACCTTCTTCACCTTGTCGGAGGTCCAGGACTCCTTGCCGGCCATCAGGTCGATGTGGAACTGGTAGCCGTTGATCCGCAGGTTGAGGATGTCGAAGGTGCCCATCGCCGGCCAGCCGTCCTTGTCGGCGAAGGCGATCGGGGTGAGCCCGTCCTTCTTCATCTCCCCGGCGAGCGCGGTCAGGTCGTCGAGGGTCTTCGGCACCTGGTAGCCGTTCTGCTGCCAGACCGACTTGCGGTAGAAGACGGCCCACGGGTAGTACGACGACGGCACGAAGTACTGCTTGCCGTCGTCGCCGGTCGACGCCTTACGGAAGGCGTCGGACATCCCGGAGAGCTTGCCCCAGACGTCGCTGAGGTCGCCGGCGAGGCCCCGGGCGGCGAAGAAGCGCATCCGGTAGCCGGCGAACCACATGAACACGTCGTCCGGCTTGCCCTGGAGATAGTTGTTGATGTTCTCCTGGAACGTGTTGTGGTCGACCGTGTTGACGGCGACCTCGAGGCCGGACGAGGTCCGGAAGCCGTCCATGACCTTCGCGACCACCTCCTTGGGCTTCGGGTCGGACTGGTTGGAGCCCAGCGACACCGTCTTGGCGCCGGAGCCGCCGGAGTCGGAACCGCAGCCGGCGAGCAGGCCCGTGCCGAGCAGCGCGGTGGTGCCGGCCGCGCCGGCCAGCAGCGAACGACGGTTGAGGCCGGCCACAGAGGGGGGTACGAGCCGGGCGAGGTATTCGGCTCGGGTGCGGGGACGGGACATGGTGCCTCCTGCGGATGAAGAGGTGCCCGAGGGCCGTCGGTGGCGGTGTCCCGGCAACCGTGAACACACACCCGGATCCATCGCGAATCCACATTGGCGAACACGAATTGCCAGTGGCGCCTCAAGCTACTCGTCCTCCGGACGGTGTCAAGGGGGCGGCAAACTCCCGACAACCCGGTCGTGACAAGGCCGTTGGGAGGTAAACGTTGTAAAGATGATCGATGTTGGAACGTGTTGACTTGGCTGCCTCGGCCGGGCACGCTCTGCATCCATGCGGCGATGGCAGGGTGACGACATCTGGTTCGGTGCCGACTACAACCCCGAGCAGTGGCCCGAGTCCACCTGGGCCGAGGACGTCGCGCTGATGCGCCGGGCCGGGGTCAACCTGGTGTCGGTGGGGATCTTCTCCTGGGCGCTGCTGGAGCCCGCCCCCGGCGCGTACGAGTTCGGCTGGCTGGACCGGGCGATCGACGTGCTGCACGGCGGCGGGATCTCGGTCGACCTGGCCACCGCCACCGCCAGCCCGCCCCCGTGGCTGGCCCACCGGCACCCGGAGACGCTGCCCCGGCGCGCCGACGGCGCGATCCTCTGGCCGGGCGGCCGGCAGGCGTACTGCCCCAGCTCGCCCGTGTTCCGCGAGCGGTCGCTGGCCCTGGTCGAGGCCCTCGCCACCCGGTACGCCGACCACCCCGCCGTGGTCATGTGGCACGTCTCCAACGAGCTGGGCTGCCACAACGTGCACTGCTACTGCGACGTCAGCGCCGAGGCGTTCCGCCGCTGGCTGCGCGAGCGCTACGGCGACCTGGACGGGCTCAACGACGCCTGGGGCACCGCCTTCTGGAGCCAGCGCTACGGCGACTGGGCCGAGATCAACCCGCCGCGCACCGCACCGACCTTCGCCAACCCCACCCAGCAACTGGACTTCCTGCGCTTCTCCTCCGACGAGCAGCGCGCCCAACTGCGCGCCGAGCGCGAGGTGCTCACGCGCCTGGTCCGCCAGCCGGTCACCACGAACTTCATGATCGGCACCGGCATCAAGTACCTCGACTACCACTCCTGGGCGTCCGACGTGGACGTCGTCGCCAACGACCACTACCTCACCGCCGCCGACCCGCGCGCCCACGTCGGGCTCGCCCTCGCCGCCGACCACACCCGGGGCGTCGCCGGCGGCGACCCGTGGCTGCTGATGGAGCACTCCACCAGCGCCGTCAACTGGCAGCCGCGCAACGTCGCCAAGGCCCCCGGCCAGTTGCGCCGCAACAGCCTGGCGCACGTGGCGCGCGGCGCCGACGGGGTGCTCTTCTTCCAGTGGCGGGCCTCCCGCGCCGGGGCGGAGAAGTTCCACTCCGCGCTGCTGCCGCACGCCGGCCCGGAGACCAAGGTGTTCCGCGAGGTGTGCCGCCTCGGCGCGGACCTGCGGGCCCTCGCCGAGGTGCGCGGCAGCCGCGTCGACGCCGAGGTGGCGATCCTGTTCGACTACGAGGCGTGGTGGGGCGCCGAGCTCGACTCGCACCCCACCGTCGACGTCACGTACGCCGACCGCCTCGGCGCGCTGCACGACGCGCTGTGGCGGGCCGGGATCACCGCCGACGTCGTGCACCCGTCGGCCGACCTGTCCCGCTACCGGCTGGTGCTGGTGCCCACCCTCTACCTGGTGCGCGACGCGCACGCCGCGGCGCTGCGCGCGTACGTCGAGGCCGGCGGGACCGCCCTGGTCACGTACTTCAGCGGCATCGTCGACGAGCACGACCACATCCGCCTCGGCGGCTACCCGGGGGCGTTCCGGGAACTGCTGGGCGTCCGCGTCGAGGAGTTCTTCCCGCTGCGGGCGGGGGAGCGGGTCACCCTCGACGACGGCTCGGTCGCCGACGTGTGGACGGAGTGGCTGCATCCCGAGGGCGCGCAGGTGCTCGCCGCGTACGCCGACGGGCCCCTGCCGGGCGTGCCGGCGCTGACCCGGCACCCGGTCGGCGCGGGCGCGGCCTGGTACGTCGGCACCCGGCTGGACCCGGCGGCGACGGACCGGCTGATGGCCCGGCTGGTGGCCGAGTCGGGGGTACGCCCGGCGGCGCGGGTCCCCGCCGAGGTGGAGGTGGTCCGGCGCCGCGCCGGCGACCGCACCTGGCTCTTCGTCATCAACCACACCGGCGCCGACGCCCGGCTCGACGCCACCGGCGTGGAACTGCTGACCGGCGCGCGCTGCTCCGGCGACCTGGTCGTGCCGGCCGGCGAGGTGGCCGTCATCCGCGAGACGCCGGCCGCCGCCGCCACCCGCACGTCCGCCGACCCGGCCCGCTCGTCCGACGACCCGGCGGCCCGCTCGTCCGCGGCGTGACAGCGCGAAGGAGGTCCTCCGGATGCTGGCCCGACAGCGACAGGCCGCGATCCTCGAGATGATCCGGCAGCGCGGCGGCGTGCGGGTCAGCCAGCTGGTGAGCCGGTTCGGCGTCTCCGACATGACGATCCGGCGCGACCTGGAGGTGCTGGCCGAGCGGGGGCTGGTCGACAAGGTCCACGGCGGCGCGACCCTGGTCGGCCCCGGACCCGGCGACGAGCCCGGCTTCGCCGCGAAGTCGCTGCGGCAGCGGGCCGAGAAGCGGGCCATCGCCGAACGGGCCGCCGCCCTGGTCGAGCCCGGCATGGCCGTCGCGCTCTCCGCCGGCACCACGACCGCCGCGCTGGCCACCCTGCTGGCCGACGTACGCGGCCTGACCGTGGTGACCAACTCCATCCCCGTCTGCGAGGCCCTGCACCAGCACCCGGGCGCCGACCAGACGGTCGTGCTGACCGGCGGGATCCGTACCCCGTCGGACGCCCTGACCGGGCCGGTGGCCGAGGCGGCGATCAGCGCCCTCAACGTCGACGTGCTCTTCCTCGGCGTACACGGGATGAGCCCGCGCACCGGATTCACCACGCCGAACCTGCTGGAGGCGGGCACCGACCGTTGCCTGGTCGGCGCGGCCCGGCGCCTGGTGGTGCTGGCCGACCACACCAAGTGGGAGACGATCGGGATGGCCACCATCGCCCCGCTCTCCGAGGCCGACGTGCTCGTCACCGACGCCGGGCTGCCCGAGGAGGCGCGCGACCAGCTCGCCGGCCAGGTGGGCGAGCTGATCGTCGTCGGAGTCGACTGACCGGCCCGAGCCCGTGGTCACGGCACGGCCTTGCGGTTCGCGCGCTCGATGCCGCGCCGGACGAGACCGCGCACACCCGGCAGGGTCATCGCCCGGATGGTCACGTCGCCCATCCACACGTGGAACCGGCTCGGCGGCGCGTACTGGAGCATTCCGCGACGGGCGAGCGCCTGCCGTCTGGTGGCTTCCGGGCGCAGTCCCGCCTCCCACTCGGTCAGTGCCGCCGGCACGTCGTCGTGCCGTTGCAGGGCGGCGCCGAGCTGGTCCGCGCCGGCGAGCGCGAGGGTCGCCCCGTGTCCGGCGAAGAGCGTGACGCACCAGGCCGCGTCCCCGAGCAGCACGATCCGGCCGGTGCTCCAGCGTGGCATCACCACCTGGCTGATCGCGTCGAAGTAGGCGCCGGCCGGGTCCTTCCCGAGGTGGCGGATCGCGTCGGGGACACCCCCGCCGAGATCCCCGAACGCCGCGTCGAGCGCCTCCACCGCTCCGCGCCGCAGGTCGGCGGCCGGGTCCGCGCTGCGGTACGTGAAGAACGCCGACGACCGCCGCGGGCCCAGGTTGACGATCGCCGCCGTGCGTCCCGGGCCGATGAACGTGGTGGCTGAGGAGTCCGGCACGCCCGCCACCGGGTGGGCCAGGGGAAAGGCGCCCACGACGTACGGCAGATCGACCTGGAAGCCGGAGCCGAACGCGGCCGTCCGCGTGGCGGAGTGCACCCCGTCGGCACCGATGAGCAGGTCGGCGTGTTCCACGGTGCCGTCGCTCAGCACCACCCGTACCCGCTCGGGGTCCTGCTCCAGGGACGTGACGGTGGTGCCGAAGCGGATGTCGGCGCGGTCGCGCACCGCCTCGTACAGCGTCGACTCCAGGTCGCCGCGGAACACCGACACGGCCCGGTTGCCGAGGGCGGCCTCGGCGAGGCTGGACGGCACCGTGAACTTGGGCCGTCCGTCGGCGCGGACGAGCACGGTGGTGAACAGACCCAGGTCGTACGCGGACAGCGCGGTGAGCAGGCCGAGGCGCTCGGCGGCGTCGTAGCCCGGGCCGATCAGGTTGACCATGTAGCCGCTGCTGCGTCGGGCGGAAGCGCGTTCCACCACGACCGTGTGCCACCCGTCCCGTCCGAGTTGCAGCGCGGTGGCCAGCCCGGCTATGCCCGCTCCCACGATCACTGCACGTTTCATCCAGTACTCCCGGGTCAGAATGAGCGTTTGCTCAAACTAGTATGAGCGCCTGTTCATCCTGGCGCAACGAGGGGCGGCGGCACCGCCTAGACTTCAGACATGCCGCGCGGAGTAGCCATCCCGGAGATTCGGCAGCAGCTCTTCGCCGCCGTCGAGCGGCTGATCGTGCGAGACGGACCGAGCCGCCTCACCAGCAGGGCCGTGACGCGCGAGGCCGGCGTCGCCACCGGGCTGCTCTACGCGCACTTCGCGAACTTCGACGACTTCCTGGTCGGGTACTGGATCGACCGGTCCTTCGTGGTCTCCGGCGAGGTGGCCGGCCTCCCGGAGCGCGCCGGGTCCGGCACGGTCGCCGGCAACCTCAACCAGGCCATCCTGGCTACGCCGATGGAGACGCTGCTGGCACTGGCCCGGCTGATGGCCTTCCGGCCCGACCTGGTGACACAGGTCGAGACGGTGTTGGGCGGTGGGACCGCCGGCCTGCAGGCGGTCGAGCACGCCGTCGCCGGCTACCTCGCCGCCGAGCGGCAACTAGGACGGGTGGCCGTTGGCGCCGACGTGGAGGCGCTGGCCCTGGCGGTGGTCGGCGTGCTGCACCACGTCGCCCTCACGGGCGGCACCGATCCAGCGGCCCCGCTTCGGATCCAGCGGGCAGTGGCCGCACTCACCGGAGACCTTCCCGCCATCGCCGCCTCGAAGGCATGATCCGCATCTGTCATCCCAGATCCGCACCCTGACCGTCCCGCTCCTGCGGCTGCGCGGGCCACCAGACGGCCCGGCGCTGTCGAGCTGAGCCGGCTACGACATCAGCGCGACGCGCTCCGCTGCGCGGGGAGCTGAATCAGCGGGCCACGCCCGCGAGCAACCAGCGTCGTACGGGGATCTCCAGCAACACCCGGAAGCTCTCCGGGGCGACCGGCTTACGGATGTCCCACCCTCCGTACTTGGTCGCGAAAGCCTCGACGATCGGGTCCGGAAAGTCGGTTCGGCGCACCCGGGCGAGACCCTCGGCCACGACGGGGGCCTCCCCGCCCTCCAGGGCCAGCGACACCCGTGGATCGGCCACCACGTTGCGGGCCTTGACGCTCCCGCCACCGCAACCGATCCACCACGTGTCATCGACGTGGACGAACCAGACCGGCGTCACGTGCGGCGAACCGTCGCGCCGCAGGGTGCACAGCCAGACTCTCAACTCCCGGACCAGGCGAGCCGCGACCTCCGGTGGGACCGCTGCCTGCGGCTCAGGCAGACCCGTACGCCCGATGCTCGCCCCCACGCCCGAGACCTCCACGCCCAACCCCCTGCCCCCACCCGCCGCATGCCCGAAACGTGCCTGACCCCGACGGCCTCTCGCGGCGGGGCTGTGATGCCGCACTGCCGCCCCCGTCCACGACGTACTGCTCGAATTGTCCGGCCAGTCGTTGACGCAACCCCCAACGCCGCCACCCACCACGGCCCGTCCAATGATGATCAGGGCGCCATGGACGTTATCCCGCCGTTTTAGGGTCCATGGCGTCCTGATCACCGGGACGCTCGTGTCGTCACCGTGCCGGGCGGCCGTCGGGCGCTGTGGCGCCAGGCGTGCGGGTGGGTGGTGGGCGATGGGCGGTAACAGACGGTCGGTCACTCGTCGGGCTTTGGTCTTCTCGAACTGCGACGAGTCTTCATGCTGAAGCGGGCTTGAGGTCAAGCTGTCCCCGGCAGCTGGTTCCTGGCACGCTGGGCCCGGCATGCCGTCACCGGCTGGGCCCGGCATGCCGTTACCGGCTGGGCCGGCGGCGACCAACGAGCGGTCGTCCGGCGGGACGCCGGTCCACCAACGACCCGGTCGTCCGCGGGGATGCCGGCCCACCTGCGCCGTTCCGCCGTTGTGGTGCACTCTCACAGGCACTTCACAGCGCTTCCGCGTAGGGTCCCGACCAGTCAGCGACCGGCTCCAGGGTGGAGTGCGGTGTCTTTGCACGGGAGTTCCGATGGTCTTCAAGAAGATGTTGAGCGCGTTCGGAGTGGGCGGGCCGAGCGTCGACACCGTCCTGACCAACCCGAACACCCGCCCCGGTCTGACCCTCGAGGGGCAGGTCAACCTGCAGGGCGGGGACGCCCCGGCCAATGTCGAGCAGGTCGTCGTCAGCCTGGTCACCCGGGTCGAGATCGAGGGCGGTGACACCGAGTACGCCGGCGTGATGGAGTTCCACCGGCTGCCGGTCAGTGGCGCGTTCCAGCTCGCCCCGAAGCAGCAGCTCTCCCTGCCGTTCCAGCTCCCGGTCCCGTGGGAGACGCCGATCACCGACGTCTACGGCCAGCGGCTGCGCGGCATGACGATGGGGCTGCGCACCGAGCTGGCGATCGCCCGGGCGGTCGACAAGGGCGACCTGGACCAGGTCAACGTGCACCCGCTGCCGGTGCAGGAGCGGATCCTGGAGGCGTTCCAGCGGCTCGGCTTCCGGTTCAAGCACGCCGACCTGGAGCGCGGCCACATCCGGGGTACGCAGCAGACGCTGCCGTTCTACCAGGAGATCGAGTTCTTCGCCTCGCCCCAGTACGCGAGCACCATCAACGAGGTCGAGTTGACCTTCGTGACCAGCCCGCACGGCGTCGAGGTCATCCTGGAGTGCGACAAGCGCGGCGGGTTCCTGACCCCCGGGCACGACGCCTTTGGCCACTACCGGCTCTCGCACGCCGACGCCGACACGACGGACTGGGTCCAGGTCGTCGACGGCTGGCTGCGGGAGACCACGTCCCGCTACGGCAGCCTGCGCGGCGCCCACGGCTTCGGCGGCCACGGTCACGGCCACGGTCACGGGCACGGCCACGGCCGCGGCGTCGGCATGGGCGGCGTCGTCGCCGGTGCCGCGATGGGAGCCGTCGGAGGCATGATCGTCGGTGACATGATCGGCGACGCCTTCGAGGGTGACGGCGAGGACTTCGGCGGTTTCGAGGAGTAGGACCACACACGACGGTGGCCCCCGGGACCGTAGTCCCGGGGGCCACCGTTGCCGTGGTGCGTAGCCCGGTCAGTGCCGGGCCTTGCGCTCCTCAGCACTGCGCCAGTTGCTGCCGGCCTTGGCCAGACCACGGCTACCCAGGTACCCGATGGTCAGCAGCGTGATCATGAACCAGGCGTTGTTGGCCCGGAAGATGTCCACGCCGGCCGAGTTCCGGCCGACCAGCTGCGAGGCGGCCAGCACGCCGATCACGGCCGCGATGTAGACCCAGAACTCGGTCGTACGCAGCGCCGGCTTGGTCTCCGTGCCGGGTGCCTGCATGGCCTCCCGGTGCCCGTCGTGCATCATCGGCATCGGGCGGGTGGGTGTCTCCTGCATCGCCCGGTCCTGCATGGCCCGGTCCTGCATCGCCCGGTTGGGCGCGTCCTGCGTCGGCCGGTTCATCGGCCTGGTGGAAGCAGCCTGCGTGCTCATCTTGTCCTCCTCAGGATGCGATGAGTCGTACCTGCGTTCCCTCGCCCCGCTACCGCGTGTCGGCCACGGCACGGTTCGCGTGCATGGCGGGGGCACCCGCCGTCTACCCGACCCGACGGGGGCAGTAACACCCCCGGCACCCCGGATACTTGCCCCCGCTCCGTGCACCCCCCACCGCCGGGTGCGGGCGGGACGGCGGGGCGGCGGGTGGGGCGGGTTTGTTGGTCAGGGTGGCGGGCACGCATGTCGGACCGACCACTCCTGTGAGGTGATGGACATGCGTGAGGACGACGTGCGACAGGACGCCGCCCGGCAGGCCGAGGAGCGGATCGCCGGTGGCGTGTACGGCGAGGGCGTTCTCGACGAGGTGACCGTGCCCCCTACCGACGTGCAGCGGGTCATCCAGGACGAGGACCCGGACGACCCGGCGCACGTTCCGGTCGACCCGGAGGTGCTGCGCGACGGTGGACCGACCCGGGGGCAGGGCGCCGTCACCACGACCGGCGGCACCGCCGGCCCGGCCAGCGTGCGCCGAGTGGCACGCCAGCCGGAGCGGCACCCCGGCAAGGTGGCCCCGACCACCACGGGCGACGCCACCACCGGCGGCCTGAGCACCCCGGCGGGCGGCTCCACCAGCGACCAGTCCGGCACCGCCAGCCAGGTCGGCGACTTCACCCCGGAATGACCCGCCGACCAGGCCGCAGGGGGCCGGCGGGCGCAACGGTGCCGGCGGGTCAGGTGGGGCGGAGGATGCCCAGGCGTTGGGTGGCGCGGGTGAGGGCGACGTAGAGGTCGCTGCGGCCCCGGGGCGACTCCGCCACGATGCGGTCGGGGTCGACCAGGAGGACCGAGTCGAATTCGAGGCCCTTGGCCTGGCCGACGGTGAGCACCACCACGCGGCTCTCCAGCTCCGGGTCCTCGCCGATGGCCGCCTCGGGCAGTGCGGCGGTGAGCGCGGCGCCCAGCTCGTCGACCAGACCGGCCGGCACGATCACCCCGAGCCGACCGTCGTCCAGGCCGGCGGCCTCCCGGGTGGTGGCGACGACCAGCTCCGCAGCCAGGCGCTCCGCCGCCACCGCGTGGTCCCACGGCGGCACACCGCTGGAGCGTACGGAGCGGGGTGGGCGCAGCGCCGGGTCGATCTCGGTGAGCACGTCGGCGGCGACCGCCATGATCTCGGCCGGGGTGCGGTAGCTGACGGTCAGCTCCTCCAGCCGCCAGCGCTGCGCCACGTACGGCTCCAGCGCGTCGGCCCAGGACGGGGTGCCGGACAGCGCACCGGTCTGCGCCACGTCGCCGACGATGGTCATCGAGCGGCTCGGGCAGCGGCGCATCAGCAGCCGCCAGGCCATGGGCGACAGCTCCTGCGCCTCGTCGACGATCACGTGCCCGAACGCCCAGCCCCGGTCGGCGGCGGCCCGCTGGGCGGTGGTCAGCCGGTCCGCCTCCTCCTGCCGCTCCAGCAGCCGGTCAGCGTCGATCAGGTCGGTGACGCCGAGGATCTCACCGCCGTCGGCCTCGTCCTCCACGTCGATGGAGCGGGAGCCCCGGGCGATCTCCAGCACGCCTTCGGCGTACTCCCGTTGCAGGGCCCGGATCCGCTCCCGGCGGGCGGCGGCGGCGCGCTCGTCCTCGCCGAGCAGCTCGGCCGCCTCGTCGAGCAGCGGCACGTCGGCCGGCGTCCAGCCGCCCGGCTCGCGGTGCAGCATGGCCCGCTCGGCCTCGGTGAGCATGGGCGCGGCGACGGCGATCCGGTCGGGGGAGGCGTACAGGTCGGCGAGCAGGCGCTGCGGGGTGAGCACCGGCCAGAGCCGGTCCAGCGCGGCCCGCACCTCGGGCTCCTCGCGCAGCTCGCGGCGGATCTCCGCCACGTCGGCCTCGTCGAGCAGGTTCTCCCCGCCCAGCGGGTCCGCGCCGATCCGCTCGGCGACCTGGGCCGCGAGGGCGTGGACGATCTCGACGTCGAAGAGCGCCCGGGCCAGGTTGTGCGGCCGCTCGGAGCGGCGGACCCGGTCCCGGGCGGCACGGACGGTCTCCGGGTCGAGCAGCAGCACCTCCTGCTGCGGCAGCTCGATCTCCAGCGGCTCGTCGGGCACCCACTGCCGGTCCCGTACGGCGGCGGCCAGCACCTCGACCAGCACCGCGCGGCCCTTCAGGGCGGCGGTCGTGGCGGGCTCGGCCCGGCGGGCGCTGACCCCCGGGAAGAGGTCGCCCTGCGTCCGCAGGAGCACGCCGGTCTCGGCCAGCGCCGGGAGCACCTGGGAGATGTAGCGCAGGAACGTGGCGTTCGGGCCGACCATGAGCACGCCCCGGGTGGAGAGCTGCTCGCGGTGGGTGTAGAGCAGGTACGCCGCGCGGTGCAGCGCGACGGCGGTCTTGCCGGTGCCGGGGCCACCCTGCACGACCAGTACGCCCGGCAGGTCGGCGCGGATGATCCGGTCCTGCTCGGCCTGGATGGTCTCGACGATGTCGCGCATCCGGCCGGTGCGCCCGGCGTTGAGCGCGGCGAGCAGCGACGCCTCGCCGGTCAGCTCCTCGTGCGCGGTGGGGGAGGCGGTGTCCAGGTCCAGCACCTCGTCGTTGAGGGCGATCACCTTGCGTTCCCGGGTGCGCAGGTGCCGGCGGCGGCGCACTCCCTGGGAGTTGGCCGCAGTGGCGAGGTAGAAGGCGCGGGCCGCCGGGGCACGCCAGTCCATCAGCAGCGGGTCGTAGTCGCCGCCGGTGTCGAAGATGCCGATCCGGCCGATGTAGTGCGGGCCGCCGTCGTCGGTGTCGAGCCGGCCGAAGCAGAGGCCGCTCTCGACGGCGGAGAGCTGCTCGACCTGGTCGGCGTACATCCGCACCGCGCTGTCGCGCTGGGAGCGGGCCTGGAGGGTGCCACCGGTCGCCCGCAGCTCCTCGGTCAACCGTTGGGACGCCTGCTCGCGCTGCTCGTCCAGCCGGCGGTAGAGCATCGAGACGTATTCCTGTTCGCGGCCGATTTCGTCATCGGACTGCAATTCGGCGGAATCGGCGGAATGCCTTGACAAGCCGTCTCCCATTTGGTTAGCATCTCTCTCGGAACGGCTTTCGATGGCCGTTCTTTTTTGTTGCCTGAACTGAGAAAGATACCGTGCGCCGGCCGTCGCGACCAAGCGCGCCGGGCCATGCCACAGGCCGCCCCGCACAGACAGCGGGGGCCCGCCGCGTGGCGGGCCCCCGGACTGCCGGTCCTCAGCCCCTGGCGACCTCGTAGAGCCGCTCCGGCGTCACCGCTCCGGCGATGAGCCGACCGTCGTCGGTGAGCAGCGCGCTGAACAGCTTCCCGGTCAGCAGCCGGCCGCTGCCCCAGTCGCCGCTGACCTTCGGCAGCGTGCCGAGCAGCGCCGCCGGGTCGCCGGTCGACCCGTTCCCGGACCGGTCGGCGGGCGCGCCGGCGCCGCCGAGCCGCGCGACCACCACCGTGGCCCAGCTCTCGCCGACGGTACGCACGTCCGGCCGCTCGCCGTGCGCCGGCCGCTCGCCGTGCGCCGGCCGCTCGCCGTGCGCCGGCCGCTCGCCGTGCGCCGGCCGCTTACCGGCCGCGTCGGCGGGCTGCCTACCGGCGGTCTCCTCGGTCATCTTCACCCCGGGCGGCGGGTTGAAGGTGAACTGCTCGGCGTCCGGCCGGGCGTACGACACCTGGGTGAAGGCCATCTCGAAGGCCGGCTTGTCGCTGCCGTCGGCGAAGACCTCGAAGCGCAGCGGCACGTGCTGGCGCGCGTCGATGGCGATGCGCACCTGGTGCACCAGCGAGGCGGCGTCGCGCGGGGCGAGCACCAGCTCGTACGCGTCCCGGCCGGCGACCGTGGCGGACCGGCCGACGCTCACCTCGGTGCTCGGGGCGATCGCCGCCAGGGCCCGGTCGGCCGCCTCCCCGGGGGTGACCGGCAACTCCGGGGTCTCGGCCCCGGCGGCACCCTCGGGCAGCGTGCGGTGGGTGGCGGTGTTGGACCGGCTGTTCCAGACCCACACGTCGCGGCCGTTGCGGATGACGTCCCGCTCGCCGAGCGTGTCCACGAGGGCGATGCGCTGCCGATCGGGCCCGGAGTGCCAGACCCGCAGCGTGTGCGTGCCGGTCAGCAGGCTGGCCGGGCCGTCGCCGGCGACCAGACCGGCCAGCGGCGGCAGGCCCAGGTCGGCGCGCTGCACGACCGTGCCGGAGAGCCCCTCCAGCCGGGAGGTCTGCAGGTCGACCAGGAGTTGGGCGGCGGTACGCGGCGGCAGGCTCGGCTCGGCCTGGGCGGCGAACGTGCCGAGCGCGGCGCCGCCACCGATGACGGTCACGACGGCGGTCACCGGGACCAGCCAGCGCAGGACGGGACGGCTCTTCAGGACGGACATGTGACACCTCCTGCCGACATCCTGCCTCCTCGACGCTGTGAGGGCGCTGAGGACGACCGTACGACCGCCCGCACGGGTGGCACCCTTGACTCCGTGCGGTTGCTGGTGGTGGAGGACGAGTCGCGGCTGGCATCCGCCCTGCAACGGGGTCTGCAGGCCGAGGGGTTCGCGGTGGACGTGGCGGCGACCGGTCCGGCGGGGCTCGACGCGGCCCGGCACGGCGGGTACGACGCGATGATCCTCGACGTGATGCTGCCCGGCCTCTCCGGCTACGAGCTGGTGCGCCGGCTGCGCGCCGAGGAGCACTGGCTGCCGGTGCTCATGCTCTCGGCGAAGGACGGCGAGTACGACCAGGCCGACGGGCTGGACTGCGGGGCCGACGACTACCTCACCAAGCCCTTCTCGTACGTCGTGCTGCTGGCCCGGCTGCGGGCCCTGTTGCGTCGCGGCGCCCCCGAACGCCCCACGGTCCTCGCGGTAGGCGACCTCCGGCTCGACCCGGCCCGGCGGCGGGTGACCCGGGCCGACGCCGAGGTCGCGCTGACCAGCCGTGAGTTCGCGCTGCTCGACTACCTGATGCGCCGCCCCGGCGAGGTGGTCTCCAAGACGGAGCTGCTCGACCACGTCTGGGACGCCAGCGTCGAGACGGCGCCCAACGCCGTCGAGGTCTACATCGGGTACCTGCGGCGCAAGATCGGCCGGGAGCGTCTGGAGACGGTCCGGGGCGCCGGCTACCGGCTCGCCCCGTGACGCGGGGGGCGCGCGGGCGCCTGCGTGCCGCGCTCGGGCTGCGCGGGCGCCTGATGGTGGTCGGGGTGCTCGGGGTGTCGGGGGGACTGGCCGTGGGCGGGCTCGTCCTGCTCGCCGTGCTGGGCTGGGCCCTGCAACGCGCCGTGGACACCGAGGCGTTCCAGACCGCCGACGCGGTCGCGCTGCTCGCCGCCGAGGAGGTCCTGCCCGATCCGCTGCCGGTGGCCGGCGGACAGGTCCGGGTGCAGGTGATCGACGCCGAGGGCCGGGTCCGGGCCGCCTCGATCGACGCCGACCGGTTGGTGCCGATGGTGTCGCCGGAACGGATCGACGCCGGCGCGCGGCAGCGGCTGACGGTGTCGGGGGAGCGGGTCGGCCTGGCCGGGCCGGTGCGGGTGGTCACCGTACCGGCGGGCACCGCCGCCGACCCGCGCACCGTCCTGGTGGCCCGGTCGCTGGCGGACGTACGGCACAGCGCGCACGTCGTACGGACCATCCTGCTGGTGAGCTTCCCGCTGCTGGTGGCGGTGCTGGCCGCCGTGGCCTGGCGGGTGGTCGGCGCGACCCTGCGCCCGGTGGAGGCGCTACGCCGGAGCGCCGAGGAGATCACCGGGCGGGACGGGGGCGGGCGACTGCCCGTACCGGCGTCGCAGGACGAGATCCACCGGCTGGCGGTCACGCTCAACGGGATGCTGGGCCGGCTGGAGTCCGCCCGGGACCGGCAGCGGGCGTTCGTCGCCGACGCCGCCCACGAGCTGCGCAGCCCGCTGGCGAACATCCGTACCGAGCTGGAGGTCGCCCGGCGGCTCGCCGACCGGACGGACTGGACGGCGGTGTCGGCGAACCTGCTCGCCGACACCGAGCGGCTCGGCCGGCTCGTCGACGACCTGCTGCTGCTGGCCCGGCTCGACGAGCGGCCGACGGCGCGGGCCACCGGGCCGGTCGAGTTGGGGGCCCTGCTGGCGGCGGTGGCCGCCCGGTACCCGTCGCCGCCGGTGCGCCTCGACGCGCCGGCGGCGCCGCTGTGGACCGAGGGCGACCCCGACGAGCTGCGCCGGATCCTCACCAACCTGGTCGACAACGCGGTCCGGCACGCCCACGGCGAGGTGGTGCTGACCGCCGGCCCGGGCGCCGGCGAGGCGGGCGGCGCCGGCGGGACGGCCGACGGGAGCCGGGGCGGCGGCGGGACGGTCGGGCGGGGAGCGGGCGGCGGCGGGACGGTCGGGCGGGAAGCGGCGGACGGCGGGCTGGCCGGCCGGGGAGCGGCGGACGGCGGGACCGCCGGCCGGAGAGCGGGCGGCAGCGGTGCTGGCGCCGGGGCGTACCACCTGGTGACGGTGACCGACGACGGGCCCGGGATCCCGGCCGCGGACCGGGAGCGGGTCTTCGGGCGGTTCACCCGGCTGGACGACGCCCGCGCCCGGGACGACGGTGGCGCCGGCCTCGGGCTGGCCATCGTGCGCGAGCTGGTCCGCCGGGCCGGCGGCGGCATCGTCCTGACCGACGCCCACCCCGGCCGGGACGACGGTCCGGGGCTGCGGGTACGGCTGCTGCTGCCGGCCCTGCCCGACCCGGAGCGGCCCTGACGGACCGGGCCACGCCGGGCGGTGGCCCGGCCGGACCGCCCGCCGCACCCGCGATCGGCGCCGCGCCACCCGGGACCCGCGACGACCCGTCAGTCGCAACGGCCCGTCAGTCGCAACGGCCCGTCAGTCGCGACGGGCCGTCAGCCGCGGCGGGTGCAGACCTGCCGGGCGCGGGCGATCGTGTCGGTCGACCACACGACCGCGACCGTGAAGCAGTAGTCGGTGCTGCGGTTCAGTCCGTAGACGACGAAGGCGGTGGTGCCGGCGGGCAGGTTGGCGAAGGCCGTCTGCGCCTGGCCGACCCGGCCGCCCGAGATGACCACCGGGCCCTCCCCACCGGCCGGGTACGCCCAGCGCAGCGCCACGTTGTCGCGGTTGTCCCGCAGCGTCACCGAGCCCGGCGGGCTGCCGGGGGAGGCCACGGCCCCGGCCGTCGGGCCGGCGGCCGACGGGGCGCCCGTGCCGGTCGACCCGCCGGCCGGCGTGGAGGCCGGTGCGCCGGTGGCCGCCGGGGGCGCCGGGTCGGGAGCACCGTCCATCCCGGCCACCCCGGTGATCACCGCGACCGTGCCCAGCAGCACCACCGCGACGCCACCGACGGCGAGCGGCAGCAGCCGGTTGGCGCGCCGGGCCGGCGCGCGGTGCACCGGCACCGGCAGCAGCCGCGACGGCTGGTAGGGCTCCTCGGGCGCGGCGAGCTGGCGGACCCGGTGCACCCCCTCGGTCTCCTCGGTGGCGCCGCCGGCCAAAGGGACGACCGCCGGCGGCACGGCGCTGTCGGCCGGCCCGTCCCCGGCGTCGGCCTCGGGGGGCCACCAGCCGGGCGGCGGGTCCTCCGTCGGCTGCCGGGGCGTCGGCACCACGTGCGGCGGCCCGGCGTACGGGTCCGGCTCCGCCGGGCGGTAGCCCGCCTGCGAGGGATGCTGTGCCGTCGCCGGCCCGTCGCCCGGGGGCGGGGTGCGTGCGGACGGCACGATCGGACCGTCCCGGCCGACGGGTGCGGTGTCGGCGCAGACGTGGTCCGGGTTGGCAGCCGCCCTGGACAGCCCCGCCACCTGCGCGGCCAGCGGGTCGTCCGCCGGCAGGTGCTGTCGGCACAGCTCCCGGGCCAGCGCCAGGTTGTCGTGCGCCTCGGCGAACTGCCCGCAGTCGCGCCGCATCGCCCCGAGCCGGGCCAGCATCTTGATGCCGCTGGGGTGCCCGTCGCCGTAGACCTCGCGGTGCAGCTCCCAGGCGTCCAGCAGCCGGTCGCGGGCCACCTGGCACTGGCCGCGCGCGTACTCCACGGTGGCCAGGTCGGCGTGGGCGGCGAGCACCCGCAGCGACTCGGGACCGTCGAGCGCGGTCAGTTCGATGATCACTTCCTGGTAGAGCCGGGCGGCGCGGGACCAGCTGCCGACCCGGTGCAGCACCGCCGCGAGGGTGGCCGCGGCGGCCACCGTGCGCTGGTCGGAGCGCCCGTGCAGCCGGGTGGCGGCCGCGTACGCGAAGGCGGCCCAGCCCCGGGCCGAGTGCGGCTCGCCGAGGGCGACCAGCACGCGGGCCTGGAGGCTGGCGGCCTCGGCCAGCTCGGGTGTGGCGTTGGCCGGACGCGGGTCGGCGTCGGTCAGCGCGTCGGCGAGCAGCCGTTGGGCACCGGCGAGGTCGCCGGAGGACACCAGGTAATGCGCCTGGTCAGTCAGTTCACCGAAGCCGGAAGGCACGCCCCATCGTGCTCATCCGACGACGGTAAGTACAAGACCCGAGCGGGAGTGTATTGGTCAAGAACCGGTCAGGTGTGCGGCGAGCGTCTCGCTGATCCGGCGCAACTGGTCCACCTGGGCCGGGCTCAACGCGTCGAACAGGTGCCGGCGTACCCCCTCGACGTGGCCGGGCGCGGCGGCGGCGAGGGTGGCGAATCCCTTGTCGGTGAGGACGGCGATCTGCCCGCGCCGGTCGGTGGGGCACTCCTCGCGGCGGACCCAGCCGGCCGCCTCCAGCCGGGCCACGGCGTGCGAGAGCCGGCTGCGCGAGGAGCCGCTGGCCTCGGCGAGGTCGCTCATCCGCAGCCGCCGCTGCGGCGCCTCGGAGAGCCGGACCAGGATCTCGTAGTAGGCGTGCGGCATCCCGGCGTCGCGTTGCAGCTCCCGGTCCAGCGCCTCCATCAGCGCCCGGGAAGCGGTCAGGTACGCGCGCCAGGTGCGCTGCTCGTCGGGGTCCAGCCAGCGGGTCATGACGCCCATCATACGCCAGATAGTTGAACGTTCAACAAAACCGCGCTAGCGTTGGTGGCATGGGAATCCACCGCCTCAACCACGCCGTGCTCTACGTCAGTGACCTCGCCCGCAGCGTCGCCTTCTACCGCGACGTGCTGGGCTTCCGGCCGATCCCGATGACGCCGGACGGCTTCCGGGGCGCCGCCTTCCTCCAGGCGCCCGGCTCCACCAACGATCACGACCTCGGCCTGTTCGAGGTCGGCGCGGGCGCCGGCCCCTCCACCGCCGGCCGCGGCACCGTCGGGCTCTACCACCTGGCCTGGGAGGTCGACACCCTCGACGAGCTGGAGGTGACCGCCCAACGGCTCGCTGCCGCCGGCGCCCTGAGTGGCGCGTCCGACCACGGCACCACCAAGAGCCTCTACGGCCAGGACCCGGACGGGCTGGAGTTCGAGATCGTCTGGCTGGTGCCCGCCGACCGGCTCGACGACGCCGCCCTGGCCGCCCGCAAGCGGATCGGCCGGCTCGACCTGGACGCCGAGCGGCGGCGCTACGGCGGCCAGACCCGTGGCGGCGTGGGCGTCTCCGTTCCGGCCTGACCCGAGCGGGATCCGAAGGCGTCCCGTCCCGTCCTGACCGGCCCGGGGACGGGACGCCGCCCCGACCGCGCGCCGCGCCGTCCCGTCCGGATGGGGGGAGCTGTGCCCGGCCCGGGACGGGCGTGCGGTAGAACGGCAGCATGCCGACCGACGCCGTCCTGCGCGAGCTGCTCGTCCGACACCTGGAGACCTGGCTGCCGGGGGCGCTGCACCGCGCCCGGCGGGCCACCGTGGCCCTGGCGTACGCCGGCGGCGACGCCGGCTCCGCGGAGGCCGCGCTGCGGGTGGTCGCCCGGCACGCCGACCGGCTGCGGGGTCGTCAGCTCACCGTGCTGGTGCTCGCCGCCGGCACCGAGGAACTGCCGGCCCGGCTCGGCGCCGTGGAGGCGGAGCTGCCGTCGGGCGTCGCCGTGCACCTCGTGCCCGGCGGCCCGGCCCGGCTGCCGGTGGCGGTCAAGGCGGCCGGTGCGGCCGGCGCGCCCCTGCTGTCCGTCGTGGACGACGACGCCGCCGATCCCGCCGTGCTGACCGCGGCGGCGATCGGCAAGCCGGCGGACGTGCTGCTCGCCACCGCCGCCGGCACCCCCGCACGCGCCGCCCTCGCCGACGCCGGGTTCCCGCTGACGACCGAGCTGGAGCTGGTGCCCGCCGACGGGGCCCCGGCGCGGCTGCTCGCCTTCGCGACGGGGTCGGACAAGAGCCTGGAGGCGTTCAAGGAGGCGCTCTGGGCGGTCGACGGCGCCGCCGGCGTGCGCTACCGCGACCCGGCGGGGCGGCTGCTCGACGTCGTCGCGGCCCCGGAGCCCGGTCCGCTGCGCCGCGAACTGCTGGCGGAGCTGGCGCGCTCCGGCCCGCGTACGGTCACCGAGCTGCGCCGGCACGCCCTCACGGCGACCGTCTACCGGTCGTCCGACGCCGTCCGGGCGCTGACCGGCCTGCTCGACGCGGGGGAGGCGACCCGCGACCCGGAGCACGGCCGGCTCGGCGGCGACGTGGTCGTCTCGGCGCGCGGGGACGGGCCGGCGTCCTGACGCGAACGTCGAGCGGGGTGCCGGTGGATCACCGGCACCCCGCTCGACCTCGGGACCTCACGCCCGGGACTTGTCCTGCTTCCAGGACAGCGGACCCGGCAGGTCGACCCGGTGCGCCTTGGCCCGCGAGTTCCAGGACCAGCGACCGATCTTGATGCTCCAGGAGGAGAAACCGTTCTCGGTGAAGTTCAGGATGATCGGACCGTACTTCTTGCGCTTGCGGAACATCAGACCCATCGTCGGGCTCCCTTCGAATCCCTTCCCTGCCCTGTCGAACCCGAACATGCCCGGATCGCCGAATCGTGAAACCCCCCGCCCGTCCGCTCTGGACGGTGTCGAGGGGCGGTGACGATCCCTTGCGTCCGAGGGGGCCGAACCCCACCCACCGGCATAGGGGTTCGGGGCCGTGTCGGCCGACGTCGATCCCGCCCCCGATAGGGGCATTGACCGGGACCCCGGCCCCCGGCAGCATGGGGCGATGACGCAGCGGGACGATCTTCTCCACTCGGCTCGCCTGCCCGTCGAGGGAGGGCTGCCCCGCACCTCCGGCGCCCACCCGACCCCGCAGCCGGCGTGACCACCGTGGAGTGGTCCCGGCAGGGCGATGCCGACCTGCTGCCGGTGGACCGGGACCTGTTCCGGGCGCTGCTGCGCCGGCAGGCCGCCACCGTCACCGTCGTCACCGCCGTCGCCCCGGGCGCCGCGCCGGGCCACCCGGACGCCTCCGGCGGGCCCGTCCGGGCCGGCTTCACCGCCACGTCGTTCACGTCGGTCTCGCTGGACCCGCCGCTGGTCTCGTTCTGCCTCGGGACCGCCTCGTCGAGCTGGCCCGTCTTCGCCCGGGCCGAGCACGTCGCCGTGCACCTGCTCGGCGCCCACCAGCGGGAGGCCGCCCGGGTCTTCGCCACCGGCGGGATCGACCGGTTCGCCGCCTATCCGCACTGGACGCCGGGGCCGTTCGACGTGCCGCTGCTGACCGGAGCGCTGGCCCGGCTGCTCTGCCGGGTCGCGCACCGGGTGCCGGTCGGCGACCACACCCTCTTCGTGGTCGAGCCGCTCGCGCTCGGCGGCGGCGAGGACGGGGACCCGCTGGTCCACCACCGGGGCGGCTACACCACGACGGGCCCGCTGGCGCGGCCCTGACCAGGCCGGGCCCCGCCCCACGGTGCGCTCGGCGGCGCCGGTGACCGGGGGCGGCGTTCAGGCAGGGGAGCGGTCGACGACGAGCACGCGGGTCACGCTGCCGTCGTCCTCGGCGATGTCGCGTTCGTGGACGAAGCCGATCCTGCCCAGCAGCGACAGCGAGGCGTGGTTGGCGTCGGCGACCGTCGCGTACACGCGGGGCAGGCCGAGGGTGTCGAACCCGTAGCGGACCAGAGCCCGGGCCAGCTCCGTGCCGAGACCGGCGCCCCAGGCCGGCTTCGCCAGCGCGTAGATGATCTCGTGACCGTCGACCTGGTCCGTCCGCTTGATCTCGGCGTGCCCGACGTAGCGACCGTCCCGGCGCACCGCCCAGACGTCGAAGAGGTCCTCCGCGTAGACCTTCGTGAAGACCCGCCCGAAGAGGGCGCCGGCCGCCTCGGCGCTCAGCGGGCCGTCGCCCATGAACCGGCCCACCTCCGGGTCGGCGAGCAGGGACACGGCGTCCTCGGCGTCGTCCGGCCGGTAGGGCTCCAGCAGCAGACGGTCGGTGTGCAGGACGGGGGTGGGCATCAGCGCGGCTCCCAGGCGTCGGGCAGAGCCGTCAACCTACGGACGTGGGCGGGCAGCCGGCCACTGACTATCTCCGCGAGGCTCACCTCGTCGACCACCCGTCGCACGGCGGCCCGCACCGCGACCCAGAGCCCGGGCAGGTTCTCCGCCGCGCCCTCGTAGCTGGTCTCCTCCGGGCGCAGCCCGCGCACCCCGGCCAGCGGACCCTCCACGGCGCGCAGCACCGCGCCGACGGTCACCTCGCGCGGCGGCCGGGCCAGGGTGTAGCCGCCCTCGGCGCCGCGCTGCGCCCGGACGATGCCGGCCCGCCGCAGGTCGGCCAGGACGGCCTCCAGGAACTTGCGCGGCATGTCCTGCTCCGTGGCGATGGCCTGGGTGGACAGCAGCCCAGGGTACGCGGTGGCGAGGCTCAGGGCCGCCCGTACCGCGTAGTCGCCGCGCGCGGAGATCTGCACCCCGACATCATGCCCCGCGCGGTCGGCCGGTCGCGTCGGCGGGCGGGCGGGGCCGGACCACCGGCCCGGGTACCGGCCGCTCGCGGGCCGCACGGAACGCGCCCGGGCTCACCCCGACCTCCCGGGTGAAGAACCGGCCGAAGTTCGTCGGCTCGGAGAAGCCCAGCCGCCGGCCGATGCGGGCGATCGGCTCGTCGGTGGCGGCCAGCAGCCGGCTCGCCTGGAGGGCCACCCGCTCGTCGACCACCTGCTTGGCGCTGCGCCCGGTCACCGCCAGGCAGGCCCGGGTGAGCGTACGCACCGAGCAGCCCAGCCGGGCGGCGTAGTCCTCGACCCGGCGGGTGTGCTGGTAGCCGCGTTCGACCTCGCGGCACAGCCGATGGAAGGTGGCGGCCTCCGCCCGGGTCGCCGGGTGGGCGCGTTCGGGCAGCATCGACAGCCGGAGCAGCAGCACGGCGAGCTGGTGGCGGAGCAGTCCGCGCGCGACGGCCAACCCCCGGTGCCGCTGGCAGTCCACCGCCAGCTGGCTCACCTCGTTGATCACCGCGTCCTCGTCCTCGCCGGCGAGCTGGAGCCAGGCCGGGACGGCGTCCGGGTCGACGTCGAGCCCGCGCAGCGCCGCCGGATCCCAGCGCACCACCGTCGCGTCGAGCTGCGGGCCGGCGCAGCGCAGCACCTGGCCGGCGCGCACCCGCAGCAGCGTGCCGGGGCGGCAGGGCAGGGCGCGGAAGTCCAGCTCGGCCGTGCCGTGTCCGCCCGTGGTCAGCACGAGCAGGTCCTTCTCCAGCAGCACCGGACGACGCCAGCGCGGCTCGGGGGCGAGGTCACCGAGGGCGACCGTGTCGATCTCGGCGGGGGCGGTCGCCGGGTTGCCGGGCGGAGCGGGGGAGAGCTGACCGGAAGAGACCATCGCCTGCGACGGTAGCCCGGGGCGACGGTCGACGCATCCCGGAAAGGCCGCCCAGGCCAGCGACCGGCCGGTCGCACCGTGGCTCGGCCCCGCCGGCCGGGCGGTGCGCCGGGCCGCGCGGGCGCCCGGCGGGGGTTGTCGAGGTCGTCGGGGGCGGGCTACGTTACCGAACGGTAGCGCCGTCCGGTGGAGGCACGGCCGGAGCCGGTCCGCGCCGGCCGGGCCGCCCCCGCCCCGGCGGCCCCGGCCGACTCGCGATGGGATGGGCATGACGGATCTGTTCTCGGTCGAAGGCAAGACGGTCCTGGTCACCGGCGGCTCGCGGGGGATCGGCCTGATGATCGCCCAGGGCTTCGTCCGGGCCGGCGCACACGTGATCATCTCGTCCCGCAAGGCGGACGTCTGCGAGGCCGTGGCCAGGGAACTCTCCGCCGAGGGGCGCTGCGAGGCCATCCCCGCCGACCTCGGCGACGACGCCGGCGCCGGCGCCGAGAGCCTGGCCGCCGCCGTCCGGGAGCGGTTCGACCGGCTCGACGTGCTGGTCAACAACGCGGGCGCGACGTGGGGCGCGCCGCTGGAGTCGTACCCGGAGAGCGCGTTCGACAAGCTCTGGGCGGTCAACGTCAAGGCCGTCTTCCGGCTCACCACCGCGCTGCTGCCCGCGCTGCGCGCGTCGGCCAGCGCCGACGACCCGGCCCGCGTGATCAACATCGGCTCCATCGACG
Organism: Micromonospora sp. DT62; assembly: GCF_049847285.1. Lineage (NCBI taxonomy): Bacteria > Bacillati > Actinomycetota > Actinomycetes > Micromonosporales > Micromonosporaceae > Micromonospora > Micromonospora sp. DT62. The sequence goes on along the minus strand of NZ_JBNCOB010000001.1, from coordinate 235,461 downwards.
GCATCCGGGTGCCGATGATGGAGGTGTACGCGTACTCGGCGACCAAGGCCGCCGTGCACATGCTCACCCGCAGCCTGGCCCACCAGCTCGCCGGCGAGCAGATCACCGTCAACGCGATCGCGCCGGGGCCGTTCGAGAGCAAAATGATGGCGTTCGCGCTGGACGACCCCGCGTCCCGGGCCGCCATCGAGGGGCAGGTGCCGCTGGGTCGGATCGGTCGGCCGGAGGACATGGCCGGCACCGCGATCTACCTGTCGTCCCGCGCCGGCGCGTACCTGACGGGTGCGGTGATCCCGGTCGACGGTGGCATCACCACCCACGGCTGAACTCGGCGAAGGGCGGGAGGCGGTGCGCGTACCCCCTGGTGGGCCGGAGCCGCGCGGACTCGGCAGATCCGCGCGGCCCCGGACGGCCGGTGTGGCCGGTGGTTCAGCGGCCGGCGAGCAGCCGGGTCACCGCGGTGTCGACGTCCAGGTGCTCGGCCTCGCGGCCGCGCGGGACGACGACGTAGGTCCGCCGCAGGAAGCGCACCAGGACGCTGCGCGGCACCTCGAACAGGGCGTTGCCGTCGGGCGACGACAGCGCCAGCGCGACGAAGTCCCCACGCGGGGTGGCCCAGGGCCAGACCCGCACGTCGCCGATGCCGGCCGGCTCGTCGAGGCCCGTGACCAGCAGCTCCCGGGCGAACGACCAGCTGACCGCCTCTCCGCCGGCGGATTCGGCGTGGAACAGGACATGGACCGCATACGGATCAGCAGGGTCGTAACGCAGACTGGCACGCACCGGCAAGGCGGTGGCGTCAGGTGCGACGAGCCTTAGCGACGTCTCGACCTCTACGGTCGTCGGTCGGATGACACTCATGGACGATCTCCCCCCGGCACCGCTGCGGAACGCGCGTGTCCCGCTTTTCCCATACTCAGGTGCTACTCCTGGCTACGCTCCGCCATACGCTGACTTCACCCAGTGGTGGGAAGGGGGTCGGAAAGGCCGCGTGAATGTGAATATTCATCTAGGATTTCCGGTTCTGCCCAGTGCGTGATCCCGCCCGGCATCGGGTGGTTCAGTCGTCGACTTACTCCGGTAACGTCCAGTCGGCCGTTGCAGTGACGGGCGCGAGCCACACTGGGGGAGGAAATGGTTACGAAACGATCCTCAGTGGATCCGATGGCAGTGCCGGGCCCGCCGAACGTCGCGGCCCGAGCAGCCGAAAGGCGGGGGTGCGGGGTGCCGACGGAGCAGCACGACCGGCCCGGTCCGCCGACGACCGGCCGGGATGGCGCAGGCGGCACGACGCTGGCCGAGCGGCGGCAGCGACCCCGCTGGCGGCAGCGGCTGAGCACCACCCTCGACCTGATCCGGGCCAACCCGACCGGACGGGTCACCCTCAAGATCTTCATTGCCATCGCCGGCGCCCTCGTCGTCACCATCGGCATCGCCCTCATCCCGCTGCCCGGGCCGGGCTGGCTGCTGGTGATCGCCGGCCTCGGCATCTGGGCCGTCGAGTTCCACTGGGCCCGCCGGCTGCTCGGCTTCACCCGTCACCACGTGCACAGCTGGACCCAGTGGGTGAAGGACCGCTCACTGGCCGTACGCTTCGTGCTCGGCTCCGTCGGCCTGGTCTTCGTCGGCTCGGTGGTCTGGCTGTCCTTGAAGTACAGCTTCGGCATCGACGTGGTCGCCGAGGCGCTGCACTACCTGGCGACCCACTGACCCGGACCGACCCGGCGCTCTGCCGGTCGACCGACCGCGGCGCGGCGCGCGGACCCCGGATTTCCGGTCCGGTCCCTCGATCAGGTAGAGTCAGCGGCGCTGAGGGCGATTAGCTCAGCGGGAGAGCGCTTCGTTCACACCGAAGAGGTCACTGGTTCGATCCCAGTATCGCCCACCATCGAAGTAACGCAGAAGAGCCACCCTCGGATGAGGGTGGCTCTTCCTGATTCCATCGTCAGTCGTCGCTGGGCGTCAGCGGATCGTCAGCGAACGCCTCGCGGATGCGTAGATCCCGCCCGTCGGATCCGCCAGCCACCGACCCCAGGCAAGCCGAGCTCACCACAAGCTGTACGGGTGCGCGCGGATCGCGGTGCCAGATGAGTTATGCGTTTCAAGGCTGCTCGGGCAGGAACGGCGCGAAGTGCTCGGCCACCAGGTCGGCCACCGCTTCGGCGTCGCGGGATCCGTCGACCTCGATGACGCGGACCCCCAATCGGTGCGCGTTGCGGACCGCGTCCGCGGCTATCAACCGATCTCGCTCGACGCGGTTGCGTTGAGCGAGTTGCGGGTCACTGACCTGATGACCGACGGCGCCTGCACGGGGTAGCCGGGCGATCTGGCGTTGCCTGAACTCCTCGGTCGCGACCATGACCACCATCTGGCCGATAGAACCGGCGACCGGCGCGACCAGTTCTGGGCGTAGCCCCCAGCCCTCAGCAAGGATGGGCCGAGGGGAGACGAGGGCACGCAGGTCGTCTTGCACCCATTGGAAACGGTCCGGGAAGTCGGCGATGACCTGATTGGCCATCTCATCTGGCGTTGCTTGGATCCAGATTGCCTCCCAGTCCGGTCCGGTTGGGGACTCGCCGCGGCGGATCCGCTGTGCTACCCGCCGATCATCATGACCGCGAGCGTCGTGGTAGTCGTAGTGGTAATGGGTGAGGCCGCAGCGCTCAGCGAGAATGCCAGCGACAGTGGATTTGCCGGCCCACTGACCGCCTCCGATCCACAGGGCGCGTTGGAGGGTGATGAAGGGGTCCCATGTCATGTGTCACAGCGTGGAACCCCCGCGCTACAAGATCAAGTCTTGTTCTTCGTCCGAGGACCTGATTATCTGAAGATAGGCCGGGCGGCACTTGATGCCACGTGACGGAAGAGTCGACAGCGTTTCCCTGCCATCCCAGCGACATCCGCGAGCGCTGAACCCTCCGGCCGAGAGTCGAGGCGAGCAGATCCAGGCGGCGGAGCGAGAGGCTGCCCGAGAACGGATCCTCGCGCAGGCTGAGGCGGATCGAATACCGGCCGAGGAGACGACCCGGGCGGTACCGGAGCGACGGTGGCGTCGTGGACAGCAGTGAATTGTTGCCGGTCGGTCGGCGGGTGGCGTACTGGCGGGGGCGGCGTGATGTGCCACCTGTGCTGCTAGCTTGGCCGCGGCGGCGGGTTGCAGCCGGTCAAGGCGAAGGCTTGGATGAAGGCTCGCAGGGAGGCCGCCGCCGCCGTGGCGGCGTAGGCACAGCGAAGCGCCCCCGCCGTCGGGGGCGCCAGCCGGAAGCGTCGGCCATCCGACGACCGGTCGGCGAGATCCCCGCCCGGCAATACGGTGCCTGGCATGCGCTTCACCCGCCACCTCACCGCCGGCCTGGTGCTGGCCGCCACCGCGCTGACCGGCTGCGGCAGCCACCCCGAGCCGGCCGCCGCGCCGACAACGCCCGCCCCGGCCACCAGCGCCGCTCCCACCCTGACGCCGAGCGCCAGCCCAAGCCCGTCCGTCGACCAGGACGCGCCCCTGCCGTTCGGTAAGAGCATCCGCACCGGTGGCGGCTACGTCACCGCGACCGTGTTCGGCTACCGGCACAACGTCGCGAAGACCGCGCCCCGCCCCGACGAGCAGGCCGGCTACGTGTGGGGCGCCGCAGACGTGAAGGTGTGCGCGAACAAGGACATCGACGAGCCGTCGGTGGGTGTGTCGAACGGGCCGTGGGTGCTGGTGTTCGCCGACGACTCGGTGATCCAGCCGTCGAGCACCGGCTACGGCTCGTTCCCGGAGCCGGAGTACCCGTGGTCGGAAAAGGCGCTCGCACCGGGCCGGTGCGTACGCGGCTGCATCACGTTCCCGGTGCCAGGCAAGACGCGGCCGGTGTTCGTCGAGTACGCGCCGGAGGGCGAGCACGTGACGCCGCGCTGGGCGGTGAGGTAGTCCAGGCAGCACGAAGTGGCCCGCCCACCCGGAGGTGAGCAGGGCCGCTGGGTGGGCGGGCTAACAGGATGAAACACAACGCGTTCCCCGGAGCCGGGCGAGACTACCCCCGAAGGCTCCTGACTTGGATACTCAGCGGGTGCAGTTGATCTGCGCCAGCACCGAGTAGAGGCCCGGCCACGGCTGCGTCGTAAAGCTTCCACCGTGGCTGCACTGCGTGTCCGGGTCGAAGCCGTCGGCGCTGGCAAGGGAGCGCGCAGCGTTGTTGGCGTTGGCCAGCGCCGTGAAGTAGTTGTTGTTCATTCCCCTGCCGTAAAAGGACTTGGTTTCGGCGGCGACCGCAGGCCCGGAGAGCAGGACGGACGCGGACACCGCCCCGACCAGCGCTGTGGCTGCGACGACCCGACGAAGTGCAGACATGCGAGCTCCACTCTGTTCGATCCGAATGCCGAGCCTGCCAGAGAAATTGACGTACATCAACTACAGCACAAAACGGGTCCCCCGGCCCTCCCGGAGGAGAGCGAGGGCCGCTCGCGCGTCGATGGTGCTGACCGGGGCACCGCGCCAACGAGCCTATTGGCGGCGAGCCAGCAGCCGGGGAGCGGCGGTGACATCGCAAAGGCTTCCGGCAGCGGCTCGGTCCACTACTGACCTGCAGACCTGTTGAGGATGCGCGGAGGCGACTTGCCTCCGCGCATCGTTGCGTCGGCGGAACGCGTCAGGGGGCGGATGGCGTCATGATCGACAATCTGGTCAGGTTGGCAAGGTCGGCTGTTGGCGTAAGCTCCACCGTGGTCGCGCCTGCCGCCTTGTCCGCAGACGCTCGCCCGATCGTGACAGCGCCAACCTGACTGCTCCGCTGGGACGGATCCGGCATCAAGACACGGTTGGTCTGGTAAACCTCACCGTCTGCGGGAACGCCTTCCATGACCAGCTTTCCGCCGGTGCCACGTACGAAACCCGGAACATTACTGATATTCGTGTACACCTGGCCGGTGAAGCCGGTGCTGGTGACGAGGTCGACAGTGGCTTCGCCGCGGGCGGTATCGACTGCCGCTACGCGGCCGACCAAACCTTCGGCGGTGACGGCTAGTTGTCCTTGCCGGACTCCCTGGTTCTCTGGGAGCGCCACGATTATCTGTTGGCCGTTCCTGCCGAGTACCTCAGCGGGTACGGCCCGCGCGTCGCCGTCCACACCGTCCTCACCAGGTACCTCGAACACCTTCGTGAGGCTGGCGAACGGTCGCTTCGGCTTGACGAACCCCGCGATCGCCGTCGTCTGCGCGGTCGCAGAGATCGGGAGTTCTTTCACCACAAGGCGACTGGTGGGTCCGTCCGGTTCTTGGATCATTTCATTATCGACTGCGGTACTCGACACCCGCACCGCTGTCACGCCCGGCATGGCGAGGGCAATGGCATAGGTACCCCAGGGGTCATCACTGACCTCGCCGGCGGCTCCGGACAACCGCGAACTGACCAGACTTATCACCTGAGTCTTCACCGGGTCGGGCACCGGCCGATCAACCCGCATCCGCAAGGCGTCCGCCGCACCAAGATCACCAGTGAAGAACGCCAACCGCGCGCCGCCCTGCTTGTCGTACCCCTGCAGCACGACCACCGTCGAGCGCAGGCGTTGATGGCGCGTCGCGACAAGGGCCCGCACATCAGTGTGCGGGCCTGCCGAGTTGGCACGGTCCCAGACGCTGGTGGCCTCACGCACCAGGCCAGCGTCCACGTCTCCCACCGGGGACCACCCCAGAAACGGGCCATCCGGCGGCGGTGCAGCGAGTTGCGGTGCGGGCCCGAATCCGACAACCCGAAACATCGTGACCAGCACCGCCACGCACACCGCAGCCGCGGCTGCGGCGGCGATACGCCGCCGCCCGCGACGCCGGCCTGCCCGCCGCATGATCTCGCCTTCATAGCCCTCGGTCGGTGCCACCGACTCGGCCAGATCCGCCAGGCCGTCACGCAACTCGGTCGTGTCACGCATAGCGCACCTCTTCATCAGCAACAGCGTCGGCCTCAACCCACTGCTTACGCAGAGCCTGCAGACCCCTTGATGAAAGACTCTTGACCGTGCCAACCGAACAACCCAGTACGTGCGCCGTGTCCTGCTCGGACAGGTCCTCGTAGAAGCGCAGTACGACGGCGGCACGCTGTCGTGCCGGCAGCCCGTCCAACGCCCGGCGAATCAAGTCCCGCTGTTCCACCCCCACGTACTCGTCGCGCGCCTGACTCTCCACCAGCCGACCCAAGGGCTGCTCCCACCAGGATCGGCGCCGCCTCCAGGACACGAACGTGTTGACTAGAACGCGCCGAACGTAGTGATCGACGCCTTCCGAGCGTTGCAGTCGAGACCACGCCACAACCGTCTTGGCCAACGTCGTCTGGACCAGATCCTCAGCTTTCCCTCGGTCCCCGCACAGCAGGAAGGCGGTCCGGAGCAGCGATCCGTAACGCGCCCGCACAAAGGCTGTCACCTCCCTATCCTCGCGATCATGCATCAGCCACCCGCACCCTCAGTTCCAATCTCACGGCCACTACTTACGCTCTCGACCCCAGCAAACGTTGCCGTGACTCCGGAACTTTTTGACGATCGACTAACTCGACCCGCGGGTCGGTAAGGGTGACGATCAGCCCGGCTTCCTTGGTCAGCTCCCGGGCCCGCCGCGTCGGCCGCGGTCTTCGCGCCCGGCTCGATGTGGCCGTCGGGCAGCGCCCACCCGCAGCCGTCGCGGCGCTCGATAATAAAGATCAAGCGGCGAGCTGGTCCCGCCGTGCCTGCAGTTGCTTGAGGGTCAGGGCGAGGGTCACCATGCGGATGCCGCCGCCGGCTTCCGGGCTGAAGCCGTGCTCGTACTCGAAGTCGGACCAGGCGATGTACCGCTCGTCGTTCTCCTTGGGTCGGTAGGCGCCGGGCGCGTCGGCGAAGTCGTCAGCGGTGATGGTGGCGGTGAGCGCGTCGTGCAGCTCCCGCATCTGGGTGGGGTTGAGGTCGAAGTCCACCGTGTCGGCGCCGTCGCCGATCTCCAGGTTCCGCCCGCGCCGGAGGTCTGCACCGAGTCCAGGTACCGGGCGTCATCGCCGTCACGGGGGTGCAGCGCCCCTCGGGCCGCATCCCGGGCGCCGGTGGGGAAGCCCGACGGCTACGAGTGTCAGTGTTCCCGTCGACGGCGGATCTTGATGTTGTCGAGGTCGGTCGACACCGACTTGAGGTCTCGGTAGTCGGCACCGATTCCCGAGACGGCGGCTGCCGCGAGCGCTTCCGCCTTGCCAATCACGATCGCTTCCTTGTCCTCCTCGGTGGCCGAGACCAGGCAGCGGAAGGTGAAGGCGAGTAGGGACCGCTCGTAGGTAATGGTCCCTTCCTCGGTGAACTTCGCCCGGAACACGTCGTGTTCGTCAGCCTTGGCGAGCAGCGCGGCCCGCTGCTCGTCATCGAGTGGCGCGAACTTGCCACGCACGATGACTTGATATGTCTTGCGGGCCATTGCTGGGGCCTCCGATTTTGGCTGAGATCACGACATCGGTCGGCGGGCCGGTGCGGCCGGAAGGGCAGATCGCGGTCGCCAGGCCGCTGGCCGACCACTGCGGCGGTGGCGACCCTACCCGGAGGAACACTGAGACGCATGGGCATTTCACAGCGGGTGAGAGACCGTCAGGGTTTCCGGGTGTAGCTGACGGTCGGAGCTTGCGTCTTGTCGCGCGCGCCGAGGACCTCGTTGACGAAGTCGTCCTTGTTGCGTGCGTAGGCCATCAGGTCAGCGCCGTGAGCGTGCGCAAGATCGCGCTTGAGGCGCTCGTACCGGGACCGGTAATCAGCTCTGCACCGCAGCGCATCGCGGAACACGACTCGTCGCCGCCACAGCAGGGAGGTCGGCTCGGTGAGATGAAGCTGGTAGGTGCGCTCCCACCTGCCTCTCATCGTCCCTTCTCCTCATAGAACCCCGTCTCGACGGCTGTCAGCCATCCTGCTACGACCGGGTCAGGCCGTCTGAACGCCCCTTCCCGGAGCGCCCCTCTTCCGCCTCGCTGGCCGCGATCGTGGATCGCGGCCCCGCGAGGGATCTACTCACCGCGGACCTGCACGTCATGGTGCGGTACGGCATCGAGGAAGCGTCGGGCCGCGGCGGGGGTCCGGATGCCGAGGATGCACCCACATGCCGCGGCACACGTTCGTGACGACGACGCGTGACGCCAACGTCAGCCTCCGCGACGTGCAGATCGCCGCCTGCCGCGCCGACCGAGAACCACGATGCGCTACGCCCGAGCACGCAAGAACCTCGACCGCCACCCCAACTACGTCCTCGCCGCGTACATGGCCTTCGGGACAGCGCTCACGGATCTGCCGAGTTAAGTGCATTTGATCAAGCCAGAAGGCGGTAGACGGCAACGAACGGATGTGGTCAAAAGTGGGGACATGGCGAGCCGCCCTATGTCCCCACTTCTGATTCCCGCTGTATGCGTATGTTGCCTGGTAGGGCTGTGACTCCCGCCGTTGAGAGTGCAGATCAGTTCATCGAGTCCCCCATCACCACGACGAAAGTGAATCCGGCGCTCGTCGGACGGCGCAGGGAAATGTCACACTTGATCCGGCGCAGTACCTCGTTTCTGCTGAGGCGGAGCCCTTGCGCGATGAGCCGCTCCGGGCGGACCGGCACCGGATCCTCGAAGTCAACCTTCACCTGCAGTGGCCACGCCTCGTCGAGCTGGGCCGGCGGGGTGTCCAGATGCCAGGCCCCCTGCCAGTTCAGGGTGTACCGGTTGCGCCGGGCGAGCAGCGGATCCAGCAGCGTGGCCGCCACGAGCTCCGGATCGTTGGCGTGGTAGCCGTCGAGTAATACCGGATCGAAGGATTTGACCGGCGCTCGCTCGTGCACGGTGAGTTTGCTCGTCCGATTGCAGGACACGCAACGGACCAGCAGCCACACGTCCAGCAGCTTGCCGTTGGCGTTGACGCGGAACCTGCCTTCGCCGGTGGTGGCTGACTCCGACCGGCAGTCCACGCACCGCAACGACAGCAGAGGCAGCCTGGTCCGGCGAACGATCCAGGGCAGCACAGTATGAGGTTGTGAAGACACGATGATCTCTCTGAAGACCTGACACGAGGCCGATTGCGCGCGGCCTCAAACGCTGCATGAACGGGCGCACGCGGGCAGCCCGGCAGAACCGACGGGAGGGTCGGCCTGTAGATGCGCGGAAGAAGGCGTCAGGTCTAAAGAGCGGGCGGGGTCACGCGGTTTGTCCTCTTGTCCTCGCTGCGACGGGGCATCGGCAACCTACGGGAACGCGGAAGTAGGGCTCAAACGGTTTTCCGGCTCGAAGAGTGATCCGCCTGCGGGGGGCACGTCGGGATCTCGTTGGACCAGGAGCGTGCCTTGCTCACGGTGGCGGAGAGCGGCGACAGCGAAGCCGTGGCCGAGGTCGTCGAGGAGCGTTTCCGCGGACAGCCTGAAGGCCAGGTCGGCCGTCCGCTCATGCTGCGATCAGCGCGCCGCGCCAGACCAGCGCGGCGCCAGGGAAGGGGCGCGCCGGGACCGCGCGGCAAGGCCCGAGCATGGGGGCGGTGTCCGCCGAGGGGTGCGGTCCGTGACACGGGAGCCGACTCAGTCTGTTCCGACAGCGGCCGTACGAGCAGTCGAGGCCCGCTTGACGTGGCGGGACGAGCAGCCGGCCTGCTCCCTCGAAGGGCGGGTCGGTGGTCGAGATGAAGCTGCCTACTTCACCGTCTTCATCGGCTGCCCGGTCAAGGCGCTGTAGCCGACAGCAACCAAGATCATTACTCCGGCCACTGCGAACACCACGCCCACCACCCGTTCCAGCAGGATGAAGCGCGCTAGACGCTCCTCGTGCGGGACGTCGGGTAGCGAGCGCCACGGTGGAACTTGCCGCAGCACGCTCGCCGCGGACATCGATCGCCGCACATGCCACTCCGTCACCCCGCGAAAGTTGGTGGCCAGGGCGGCGCCTACGAGGCTCACAGCCGGGCCGATGATGACAGCCGCCAGGACACGCCAGGTCTCCATCTGCCCCCTCTCGGTGTGTGACGGCGGGCGTGGGCGGCGCCGGACGCCTTTGGACGCCGGTGGGCCGTTCGAACAGCTCAGCCCTGCTGGTGACGCAGCTCAACGACGGCCAGTGCTTCCTGGGGACAAAGCAGCCACGAGAGTCTACGCGGGGCAGCAGGACTGGCGGCCCGGATCGCACCCCGGGTCCGCCCATTACCGTGCGTTCGCCCCTGCCGCCTGCCGGCCAGTCATCCACGCCTGGTGTCTCCTGTTGCTGTCGACCGCATCGGTGACAGCAACCAGCCGGGACGAGGGCAGCCGCTGGCGGCCGAGCGCGATCCATCGCCCGAGGGCGCGTACGCGGATGGACGTTGACGCACGGAGCTCACAGGACTTACCTGCGAGGAGCAATTGTCAAATCCTGTGGTTGACCCGAACTGCGTGTAGCCATTGATCGAGGGCTGCGAAGTCGTCGTCGGTGAGGCCTCGCGATGCCACGACGTGATGGAGGAGGGCTTGGCCGGAATGGTGCGCGGACACCCAGTCCCGATCGGCGTCGCTGATCTCGTCGTCGACCCAGGCGAACGGGCGTCCATCCGCCCACGCCACCACGGTCCGGGTCTTCCAGTGAAGTCCGAACCACTGGTCCTCACGCTCGTGCTCGTCGGAGGCCTCCGGCCAACGCACGACTGGTAGGCGTGGCAACCCGATCCGGGGCGCGATCTCGGTGTTCGCCTCCTCCTCCCAGGTCGTGGCCCAGACCAACGCACATGGCAGCGCCGCCAGACGCTGCCCGACTTGTGGATCGAGCCGCGCCAGATGCGAGGTCGACACGGCGCCTGACAGTTCGCGCTGCGGACCGTCCCCGAACGGAAGGAGCGGCCCATCGACATCGAGGAACAGCAGTGGACTCTCCGCATGGTCGGTCATGCAGCGGCGAGCTGTTCGCGCTCGACGAGCACGCCCTTGTCGAATCGGGTCCCGGCGCGCACGAGAGCGACCAGGTGAGGAGCGTCGACCGCGCGCCAGCGTTGCTGGGCGGATGCGATGAGCTTGAAGGTCATCGCAAGGGCGGCTGCGCGGGATCCGGCACCGCGTGACCTTGGTGTGCAGCCGCACGCCGATGGGGTGTCGGCCGCGGGGCAGGGAGTCCCGGCCGTCACCACTCTGATCATGTCACCGCAGTTCACGCGACTGCCCGTCCATGCCCGCCCCTGTTCGGCGTCGATGAACACCAGGTCAGAAGCCGTCGGTGCCGCCAGACACCAAAGAGGTCACCGGTTCGCTCGGTATCGTCCACCGCATTTATACAGGTCAGAAGCCCGTCGCTGGTTCAACCGGTGACGGGCTTCTCTGCTATTGCCCCATGACGGCCGCTGCACGGCAGATCCGGATGCCGGTGGACGTCACCGGCCCGACGCTTCGTCGATGCCGTACCGAACCATGACGTGCAGGTCCTCGGTGGGTAGATCCCTCGCGAGGCCACGATCCATGAACGCTGCTAACGAACGGCCGATCTCGTCTCCTGCCACGTCGGCCAGTTCCTCATCGTGTGCGGCGCGTCGGAGGGCATCCAGCGCGCGCGGGTCGTTCCAGTTCGCGAGGTCGACCGCGGCCTGGCACCGGAGATCTGGGTCTCCCGACTGGTCCAGCAGCACCGCGTGTAGGCGCTCGGCGCGCCAGTCCCACCGCGGTCGCTCGGCTGCCTGTAAGCCGTCGCACAGCTCCCTGGGTGGCCGGTATCCGTGCTCCTCAACGTAATGCAGGATCATCATCGGCGCGGCGTAGATCTTCCCATCGGGCAGATAGTAGCGATACTCGCCGTTGCCCTTGAAGGCCCCGCAGAAGTCGCAGTCGTGCCAGCCGAGCGTGATGCTGCCGAGCCGCTGGGAGGCGGCCCTGAGCCGCTCCAACTGGGCACCAGTCATCGGCGTCGCGCTGGCGCCCTGCACTCCGTGGCGGCGCCCCAGCCACCCGACGGCCCGCATCGGCAGTGGAAAGCCGAGGTAGTCGTACGGCGACAGGTCAAGGTATTCCACGCCACGATCATCCGGCACGTGGGACCGAGACCGGCCCCGAGCACAGGGGCGACGGCACGTGACGGTGACTCACAGAACGCGCCGTCCGATCGCCGCCAGACGGCGGGTCTCCTGTCGGCCAGGCTGCTGTCATGAACAACGCACTTGAGGGCAAGGTAGCTCTGGTTACTGGTGGTGGTCGTGGCATCGGCGCCGCGGTGGCGTTGCGCCTGGCGGAGGACGGCGCCGATGTGGCGTTGACGTTCCAGCAGAATCAGCAGCGCGCCGATGACGTGGTGGACCAGATCAAGGCTGCGGGACGGCGGGCCATCGCCGTGCGGGCGGACAGCGCCGACCCGGCGGCGGTGGTCGGCGCGGTCGACCGGGTCGCCGGCGAGCTGGGTCGGTTGGACATCCTGGTCAACAACGCCGGTGCGTTCCTGCTCGGACCGCTGGAACAACTCAGCCTGGAGGAGTTCGAACAGACTGTCGCGGTCAACGTCCGGGCACCGTTCGTCGCCTCCCAGGCCGCGGTGCGCCACATGTCGGCCGGTGGGCGGATCATCAACATCGGCAGCAACATGGCCGAGCGGGCGGTCTTCCCCGGCTTCTCGCTGTACGCGATGAGCAAGACCGCCCTGATCGGCCTGACCAAGGCACTCGGACGCGAGCTTGGCGGCAGAGCGATCACCGTGAATCTGGTCAACCCTGGGGCCACCGACACCGAACTGAACCCGGCCGACGGCCCCAACGCCGACACGATCAACGGGTTCACCGCCCTCGGTCACTACGCGGACCCGGCCGATGTGGCTGCTGCGGTGGCGTTCCTCGCCAGCGCCGACGGGCGCTACGTCACCGGGGCGACGATCAACGTGGACGGCGGCTTCACCATCTGATCACCACCTTCCCAGCCACCCTTACAACACCGCTACGGCCCGTTCCTCCGTCGGGGGACGGGCCGTAGCCATTGCCGGTCGTTCAGCGCCCGAGCCGGACCACCTCGATTCGGCACGTAGGAAGCCGTACACCGGTGAGCCGATCAGTGTGCGCCGGATCTGCGCCTCGCACCCGCAAGCCGTAGGTCGGCGGTTCAGGCCACGAGCAGGCGGAGGCCGAGCTCTGCCGTGTCGAGGGCGAGGAGATCGCGGTTGCGCTCGGCCCACCGGCCTGAGGCGAGGTCTTCGCGGAGATTGCGGACTGCCCGTTGCTCAGCCTGCGGTCCGACTCTGGTCCACACCGAGACCGCGCGGCGGACATGTTCGTCAAGGTACGCCTCGGGCCGGCGCCAGTGTGCCTCGAAGAAGCCGTCGGCGCAGTCCCACGGGACGAGCAACGGCTCCGCGCGGCCTCCGATCGCGCTGGTCAGGTCGGCCAGTGAGGGCCAGCCGACGAGAAGGTTCGCGAACTCGGGCAGGTAGTCGCGGGTGAGCCAGAACCGTTCACGCCAGCCGGTGTCATCGGCGTCGTACGTGAACACCACCACGCGGCGGGCCACCCGCCGCATCTCACGCAGCCCGGCGACGGGGTCCGGCCAGTGGTGGACGGTGCTGACGGCCATCGCGGCGTCGAAGGACTGGTCCTCGAACGGCAGGTTCTCCGCATGGGCGGCCACGCACGGCGCCGCACCCACGGGACGCTGCGCCCGCATGACCGCCGACGGTTCCACCGCCGTGACGTCCCGGTCGGGTGGTTCGTAGGAGCCGGTGCCAGCCCCGACGTTCAGCACCGTTCGTGCGTCCCCCAGCGCATCCCAGATGCGTGCGGCGATCCGCGGCTCGGTGCGCCGCGTCGCCGGGTAGGCAGATCCGATGGCGTCGTACAACTGTGCGCCGAACACCTTCAGCTGCTCCTCCGGCGTCGTCCTGATCCCCATCGCCCGTGCCTCCAGTTCCCTGTCAATGGCCGTCACCATGGCGGCAGCGCGGTCGCGCTGGTCCACCAGCAGGCCGCGCAGCCGGCACAGGTGCGCGACCGCGTCGGTGGCCGGGTCGTCGACCAGATCCGCGATCTCCCGCAACCCGAAGCCGAGCCGCCGGTAGGCGAGCACCTCCCGCAGCCGCTCCACGTCACCCGCCGAGTAGGCCCGGTGCCCGGCGGTGGTCCGCGTGGACGGCTCCAGGAGGCCGATCTCGTCGTAGTGATGCAGGGTGCGGACGCTGACCCCGGCCAACTCCGCCACACGCCCCACCGTCAGGTGCTCCGCCACGCCCCCGACTATGTGGCATGACGTCGCGTGAGGAGCAAGCGCTTCGCCGCCGGCGCGTGGTGGGCGGCGACTTGCACGTCGCGGCCACCGCCGCATCCGGAACGACCGCCACCACCTCGACGACCTCGCCCAGCTCCGTGCCGTTCTGCCTCGGCGGTGAGTCCCGACGGGATCGCGGAAATTCGCGGCGTCCTTGCCCGACTGTCGGGCCAAGATGGAGGGCTTGTGCCCGCCGCCGTGGCGCGGAACGGCGCAGTCCGTCCGGTCTGAGGAGGCCCCTTCTTGTTCACCCTTCCATCGACGCGCGTGTTACGGGAGCGCGACTTCCGGCTGCTGCTCGGCGGGCGCATCACCTCGCAGCTCGGCAACCAGATCACCGTCGTGGCCCTGGCCTTCGGGGTGCTCGACCTGACCGGTTCCGCCTCCGACCTGGGGCTCGTGCTCGCCGTGGAGGCGTTCTCCCTGGCGCTGTTCCTCGTGATCGGCGGCGCGGTCGCGGACCGGATGTCCCGGCGCCGGCTCATGATCACCGCCGACCTGGTGCGGTTCGCGTCGCAGGGCCTGATGGCGGCGCTGCTGATCTCCGGCCACGCCAGGATCTGGCACCTCCTGCTGTTGCAGGTGGTGTCCGGAATCGTCTCGGCGTTCTTCATCCCGGCCGTCAGCGCCCTGCAACCTGAGACGGTGCCGGCGGAGCACCACCGGGAGGCCAACGCGCTGCGGGGGCTGATGATCGCGGCTGCGGGGGTGGTGGGGCCGGCTCTGGGCGGGCTGCTGGTGGTGGCGGTCGGCGCCGGTTACGCGCTGGCGTTGGACTCGCTCTCCTTCCTGCTCAGCGCCGTGCTCATCAGCGCGATCCGGGCCGGCGCCGCGCCCGTCGCCAACTCGGGCAAGAGCGTGCTGCGTGACGTTCGGGACGGCTGGCAGGACTTCCGGTCGCGCAGATGGCTCTGGCCGGTGACGCTCCAGAGCGCGCTTGTGCGGATGCTCGGCTTGGCACCGTTCATGGTGCTCGGCCCGCTGATCGCGAAGGACGAACTCGGCGGGCCGGCCAGCTGGGGCCTCATCCTGGGCGCGCTCAGCCTCGGGGCGTTCGTCGGTGGATTCGTCGCCATGTCGGCCCACCCCCGGCGGCCGTTGATCCCGGCGGTGGCCGGAGCGTTCCTCTTCGTACCCATGCTCCTGCTGCTCTCCGTCGCGGCTTCCCCGGTCGCCATCGCCGCGGTCGCGTTCCTCGGTGGGATCGCCCAGTCCGTCTTCTGGACGTACTGGCAGACGGCCATGCACGAGAACGTCCCGCCGGAGACCCTGTCGCGGATCAGCTCGTACGACTGGCTGGGCGCCTACACCTTCGAACCGATCGGTTACGCCCTGGCCGGCCCGGCGAGCGCCCTGATCGGGGCCGGCGCGACGCTGGTCGCCGGGGCCGGCGCCGTCGCGGTCGGCACGGCAGCGACGCTCGCGGTGCCGGAGGTACGCCGGATGCGGGCGCGGTCGGCCGGCACGGGGGACCCGCAGCCGGCCAGCGCGACGGGCGGATCCGCCGAACCGACGCCCGACCCGGCGCGGGCACAGGGTCCTGCAGCGTAGGCCCGCCGGCGGCCAGCGGAGCCCAACACGCAGACGAAGCGTCCGCAGGAACTCGCGTGCCGGCTCTGGGCGACGGACGACACCGCGGCGAGGCTGCTGGCGATCCTGATCTGCCGCCCGAAGGCGTTCGGGCGTGACGAGTTGGACGTCATGTTGCGCGGGACGCGCACACCCAAGGTGCACGACTGGCTCGTGAACTACGTGGTGAAGAAGAACCCGCACTCCGAAGAGCTGCGCCTGGCGTGGTCCGCCGATCCTGATCCAGTGGTGGCGAGTGCCGGCTGGGCCCTGACCGCCGAACGCGTGACGAAGAGGCCCGAAGGCTTCGACCTCGGAGGACTGCTCGACGTCATCGAGGCGGAGATGGGAGACGCGCCGGATCGCCTGCAGTGGGCGTTGAACGAGTGCCTGGCTCGTATCGGGATCGAGCACGCCGGGCACCGCGCCCGTGCGATCGAGATCGGCGAGCGCCTGGGGGTGCTCAAGGACTACCCGACCTCCCCGGGCTGTACGTCTCCGTTCGCGCCCGTCTGGATCACCGAGATGGTGAGCCGGCAGCAGGGCAGTGCGTGAGGAACCGGTGACGAGCGCAGCGTACTGACGGGCAGATCCCGTCGGCGTGGGAACGACAAAGGCCGCGCGTGCGGGCCGGAGAACAATAAAGGCAAGGAGGAGAACTCCTTGCCACCATTAACATATACCGCACCCCAGGGCTTGCGGCAAGACCCCGGTCGTGGCGCAGAATCGTCGGCCGAGCGCAGGAATCGGCACACCATGGGGGATTCATGTTCGATGTGATCATTGTTGGCGGCGGGCCGACCGGCATGATGCTGGCGAGTGAACTGCGTCTTCGGGGCGTCCACGTGCTCGTGCTGGAGAAGGACGCCGAGCCGCCGCCGTTCGTGCGGTCGCTCGGGCTGCACGCGCGCAGTATCGAGGTGATGGATCAGCGGGGGCTGTTGGAGCGGTTCCTCGAAAACGGCAGGCAGTATCCGCTCAGGGGATTCTTCGCGGGCATCGAAAAGCCCGCCCCGACCGGGCTGGACACCGCCCACGGATACGTGCTCGGCATTCCGCAGACGCTCACCGACCGGCTGCTCGCCGAGCATGCGGCCGAAGTCGGGGCCGAGATCCGGCGCGGTGGTGCGGTGGTCGGGCTGGCGCAGGACGACGACGGCGTGACCGTACACCTTGGGAATGAAACCGCGACCGAGCTGCGGGCGCGGTTCGTCGTCGGCTGTGACGGTGGGCGCAGCACGGTTCGGAAACTGCTCGGGGTCGGATTCCCCGGCGAGCCGTCGAAGATCGACACCTTGCTGGGCGAGATGGAGGTGACGGCGTCCCCGGAACACCTCACCGAGGTGATGACCGAGGTGCGCAAGACCGAGAAGCGGTTCGGGATCGGGCCGTCGGGCAAGCCGGGCGTGTTCCGGGCGGTCGTACCGGCGGAGGGCGTGGCCGAGGACCGTTCGGTGCCGCCGACGTTCGAGGAGTTCAAGCGACAGCTACGCAGGTACGCCGGCACCGACTTCGGCGCGCACTCCCCGCGCTGGCTGTCGCGCTTCGGCGACGCGACCCGTCAGGCCGAGCGCTACCGGGTCGGCCGGGTGTTCCTGGCCGGGGACGCCGCGCACGTCCACCCGCCCATGGGCGGGCAGGGGCTCAATCTCGGCATCCAGGACTCGTTCAACCTGGGGTGGAAGCTGGCGGCGGCCGTCAACGGCTGGGCGCCGGACGACCTGCTGGACAGCTACGAGTCCGAGCGGCATCCGGTGGCCGCCGACGTGCTGGACAACACCCGCGCGCAGATGCAGCTGACGACCAACGAACCCGGACCGCAGGCGGTTCGGCGGTTGTTGGCGCAGCTCATGGACTTCAACGACGTCAACCGGTTCCTGATCGAGAAGATCACGGCGATCGACATCCGGTACGACTTCGGTGCGGGCCATGACCTGCTCGGGCGGCGGCTGCGCGACGTCGGGTTGAAGCCCGGGCGGCTGTTCGAGCTGTTGCGCACCGGCAACGGGCTGCTGCTCGACCAGACGGGGCGGCTTTCGGCGGACGGCTGGGCCGACCGGGTCGACCACGTCGCCGACACCAGCGAAGAGTGGGACGTGCCGGCGGTACTGCTCCGGCCGGACGGGCACGTCGCGTGGGTCGGCGAGGACCAGCAGACGCTCGACGTCGCGCTCACCAGGTGGTTCGGCGGCGCGGGAACTCCCACGGCCGGGTGAGGGACGCAGGCACGTCGAAGGTGGACAACGGCGATCGCCGTACGGGGATAGGGTGCTCGCGACCGGCCCTCACGATCGGACACCCGGATGACGCTCTCCAGGACGACGGCCACGCCGCAGTGCGACCGCCGATGATCGACCCGCGACAAGCCCACGACGTGGCCCACGCGATCGCCACGGCGGCCCTGGGCCGCGACCCCGGCCCCATGACCGTCGCCGACAGCCTCTCGCACCACGTCTACCTGGGGGCGGACGTCGTCGTCAAGGTCGTCGACGCCGGTCGCCACTCGCGACTGGACCGGGAGATCGCCCTCGCGCCCCACCTGCCCGCCGGCATCACGGCGCCGCTGCTCGACAGCGGGCGCTACGAGCTGGAGACCCGCGAGGTCCGCTACGCCTGCTACGCCCGCGCGCCCGGGGCGACGCCCGGCATGGACATGCCCGGCGTGGACGAGGTGACCGCGCGCCTGCTGGCGGCGGAGGCGGTGCAGCGGCTGCACGCACTGCACCGCTGGACGCCTGCGGCCCCCGCCCGGCAGACGCTGGCAGAGACGCTCGACCACGGCGGGTTCGTCAGCCAGGCCGCGCTCTTCGCCGAGGTGGAGAATCTCGGCGCCCTGAACCGGGACGGGATCATCCC
This sequence comes from Micromonospora sp. DT62, assembly GCF_049847285.1. Lineage (NCBI taxonomy): Bacteria > Bacillati > Actinomycetota > Actinomycetes > Micromonosporales > Micromonosporaceae > Micromonospora > Micromonospora sp. DT62. Next base: position 216,852 of record NZ_JBNCOB010000001.1, on the reverse strand, counting down.
TCGCCGGGTGCTCGACGGTCTGGCGGCGATAGCGGAGGGCGCGCCGGCGCAGGCGAGCGTGACCGTCCCGGTCCACGCGGACTGCCACTGGGGGAACTGGCTCGCTCGCGACCGCAGGGTGACGGCGCTGCTGGACTTCGAGTGGGCGCGCTTCGGTGAACCGATGGATGACTGGTTCTTCCTGGTCCGGTTCAGCGGCCCGCACATGGAGGCCGTCCTCGACGTCGTCGCCGACGCGACGGGGACGTCCCCGGCCACCCTCCGTCGGGAGTGCGAGGTGCGCGAGGCGTGCTACCTCGCCGCGGACCTCCGCGTCTCGCTTCAACGCCCGGACATTCCCGCGCAGACGGTTGCCGAGAACGTTCGTGACCTCGAGGAACTCGTTCTCGAGAACCCCTGGTGGCGCCACGCCCCGTGACGCCGGCGGCGGCGTGGGTGGGTGTCCGCGCGTCCTGCGGCAGCTCTGACGCCCGGCGACGTGCCGTCCACGGGGCGGTGCCGGGGCGGGCGTCGTGCGATCATGATCCACAACGGAAGGCAGTCGACTGTGGATTGGGCCTTGGTGACCATGAAGAGAGTGTTCTCGACCCTGATGGCACTGGTGACCGTCGCGTCGGTCATGACGATCGGCGCGCCCGCCGCCCAGGCGGCCGGCTCCTGCTCGGGCACGATCATCTACAGCCAGGTGCAGTCCTCGGGCTACGGCGAACTGGTGATCTACTACCACAGCAGCAACGGGGGCACCAACAGCGCGTGCTTCTACCACCGGGGCGCGGCCTACGGGAAGTCGGCACCCACCTTCGTGCAGATCTACCGCTGCGCCGAGCGTTCCGGTGAGGGCGCGCACTGCACCCGCTCGGGCAGCGCGGACACCGACTCCGGTGACTTCAGCTACCACGCCGGCCCGGTCGGCGTCACCGGCACGGCGTCCTACTGCGTCGAGGCGGTCGGCTACATCGGCTGGGCCGGCCAGCGCCACCAGATCTACAGCCGCCGGCAGGGCTGCTGACCGAACCCGCCCGGTCGGCCAGCGGATCAGGTGTCGGCCGTCGCAGAGGGGCGCCTCCCGGAGACGGGAGGGCGCCCCTCTGCCGCTCGCGGCGGCGACCTTGCCGGCAAGGATTGAATGGTGGTTCAATCCTTGCGTGGTCTACCGGAGCACCGAACGCGTGAAGGCCCGGCTCAGCGCGTCCCGGGAGCGGATCATCGCCGCCGCGCTGGAGATCATGGCCGAGCACGGGTACGCCGGCTGCTCGGTCGCCGCCGTCGCCGAGCGGGCCGGGATGGCGACCGGCAGCGTCTACCGGCACTTCCCCACCAAGGCCGACCTGGTCGCCGAGGTGTTCCGCGTGGCCTCGCAGCGGGAGGTCGACGCGGTGGCGCGCGCGGCGGCGCTGGAGGGCACCGTCGCCGAGCGGGTCACCGCCGTCATCGAGACGTTCTCCGGCCGGGCGCTGCGGTCGCCACGGTTGGCGTACGCCCTGCTCGCCGAGCCGGCCGACCCGGCGGTCGACGCCGAGCGGCTCGTCTTCCGCCGCGCGTACGCCGAGCTGATCGCCGGTCACGTCGCCCAGGGGGTGGCGAGCGGCGAACTTCCCCCGCAGGATTCCGAGCTGACCGCCACCGCGCTGGTCGGCGCCCTGGCCGAGGCGATGGTCGGCCCCCTCGCGGCCGGGGTCGCCGGGCCACGCACCATCGAACACCTGATCACGTTCCTCCACCGCGCGCTGGGAGTGTCGCCGTGACGACGCACGAGGTCCTCAACCAGGTTCCGCCGCTGGTCGGTCACGACGCGGCCGACGACGCGGCGCTGCTCGACGGGCTCGAACGCGAGGGCGCCGGCTGGGCCGCCGCCGAGCTGCACGAGCTCGGCCGCCTCGGCGGCGGCGAGCAGGCGATCGAGCACGGGCGGCTGGCGAACGAGCACCCGCCGGTCCTGCGCACCCACGACCGGCACGGCCACCGCGTCGACGAGGTGGAGTTCCACCCGGCCTGGCACGAGCTGATGCGTACCGCGGTCACGCACGGCCTGCACGCCGCGCCGTGGGCGGACGACCGGCCGGGCGCGCACGTGGCCCGCGCGGCCAAGTTCTACACCTGGCGCCCCGACGCCGGGCACGGCTGCCCGATCTCGATGACCTACGCCGCCGTGCCGGCGCTGCGGCACGCCCCGGAGCTGGCCGCGCGCTACGAGCCACTGCTCACCGCCACGTCGTACGACTTCGGGCTGCGCCCGCCGCTGGCCAAGCGGGGACTGCTGGCCGGCATGTCGATGACGGAGAAGCAGGGCGGCTCGGACGTACGCGCCAACACCACCACCGCCCGCCCCGAGCCGGACGGCACCTACCGCCTGCTCGGGCACAAGTGGTTCACGTCGGCGCCGATGTGCGACGTCTTCCTCACCCTCGCCCAGGCGCCGGGCGGGCTCACCTGCTTCCTCGTCCCGCGCGTCCTGCCCGACGGCACGCGCAACCCGATGCGGCTGATGCGCCTCAAGGACAAGCTCGGCAACCGCTCCAACGCCTCCGCCGAGGTCGAGTACGAGCACGCGGTCGCCTGGCGGGTCGGCGACGAGGGCCGTGGCGTGCGCACCATCATCGACATGGTCAACCTGACCCGCCTCGACTGTGTCATCGGCGCGGCGGCCGGCATGCGCCAGGGCGTGATCACCGCCGCCCACCACGCCACCCACCGGCAGGCCTTCGGCCGGTACCTCGTCGAGGCGCCCCTGATGCGCAACGTGCTCGCCGACCTCGCGGTCGAGTCCGAGGCCGCCACCGTCCTGATGATGCGCCTCGCCGGGGCCACCGACCGGTCCGCGCGCGGCGACGCCGGCGAGACCGCGTTCAAGCGGCTCGCCCTCGCCGTCGGCAAGTACTGGGTGTGCAAGCGCTGGCCGGCGCACGCCGCCGAGGCCCTCGAATGTCTGGGCGGCAACGGCTACGTCGAGGAGTCGGGCATGCCGAGGCTGTTCCGCGAGTCCCCGCTGAACTCGATCTGGGAGGGCTCCGGCAACGTCGCCGCGCTGGACGTGCTGCGCGCCCTCGCCAGGGAACCCGAGGTCATGGCCGCGTTCCAGGCCGAGGTCACCGCTGCGGCCGGCGCCGACGCCCGGCTCGACGCCGCCGTACGCGAGGTGCAGGCCGAGCTGTCCGACCACGACGACGCCGAGCTGCGGGCCCGCCGGATCGTCGAACGGCTCGCCCTGGTCCTGCAGGGCTCGCTGCTGGTGCGGCACGGCCACCCCGCCGTCGCCGACGCCTTCTGCGCCTCCCGGCTCGGCGGCGATCACGGCCAGGCGTACGGCACGCTGCCCCGCGGCGTCGACTTCGCCGCGATCATCGCCCGCGCCGTGCCCAAGGTGGGCTGACCGGGGGCGGCGGGGCCCACCGGGCCGGACCCGCACGCGGGAAGGGCGGTCGACCCGCTTGCCACCGTGGCGTCGCCCACATTCTGCCGGTCGGAAATCGTACGCCGATCGTCGGTGCCGCTCGTTAGTCTGCGTGCGGACACTGCCGGTACGTGGCAGGTCGAGGCACGGCTCGCGCCGGCCCCACGGGGACTCCAGGAGAATCAGTGACACAGCAATCCATCGCGACATCGGACAAACTCGACGCCTCGGTGCTCAAGGTGGCCGGGGTCGTCGTCATCGGCGCGATCATGTCGATCCTCGACGTGACGGTCGTCGGCGTCGCCCTGCCGACCTTCCAGCGCGAGTTCGACGCGTCGTACGCCGAGGTCGCCTGGACGATGACCGCCTACACGCTGGCGCTGGCCACGGTGATCCCGCTCAGCGGCTGGGCCGCCGACCGGTTCGGCACCAAGCGGCTCTACATGATCGCGCTGGCGCTGTTCACGATCGGGTCGGGGCTGTGCGCCAACGCCGACACGCTCGGGCAGCTGATCGGCTACCGCGTGCTCCAGGGCCTCGGCGGCGGCATGCTGATGCCGCTGGGCATGACGATCATGACCCGGGCGGCCGGGCCGCACCGGATCGGCCGGCTGATGGCGGTCCTGGGCATCCCGATGCTGCTCGGGCCCATCGGCGGCCCGATCCTCGGCGGCTGGCTGATCGACGTCGCGAGCTGGCACTGGATCTTCCTGATCAACCTGCCGATCGGCGTTGTGGCGCTCGTCTACGCCGCCCTGGCGCTGCCGAAGGACGCCCCCGAGCCCGCCGAGTCGTTCGACTTCCTCGGCATGCTGATGCTCTCGCCGGGGCTCGCCCTCTTCCTCTACGGCGTCTCCACGCTGCCCGAGACCGGCACGTTCGCCGACACCGAGGTGTGGGCGCCGATGCTGGTCGGCGGCGCGCTCCTCGTCGCCTTCGTCCTCTACTCCTTCCGGACCCGGCACCCCCTGCTCGACCTGCGGCTGTTCGCCAACCGCAACCTCACCGTCGCGACGGTGACCATGTTCGTGTTCATCATCGCGTTCATGGGCGCCGGCCTGCTGTTCCCGAGCTACTTCCTGCAGATCCGTGGCGAGTCGACGCTGACCGCCGGCCTGCTGATGGCACCGCAGGGCCTCGGCGCGATGGTGACCATGCCGGTGGCCGGGATGCTGGCCGACAAGATGCCTGTCGGCCGTACCGTGCCGTTCGCGCTGGCACTCATCGCCCTCGGGTTCTTCACCTTCACCCAGGTCGACCCGCAGACCTCGTACGTGCTGCTCTGCGGGTCGCTGTTCGTCATGGGCCTGGGCATGGGCGGCACCATGATGCCGATCATGACCTCGGCGCTGAAGACCCTCAAGGCGCACGAGGTGGCCCGCGGCTCCACCCTGGTCAACATCCTCCAGCAGATCGGCGGGTCCGTGGGCGCCGCCATGATGTCGGTGATCCTCACCAGCGAGCTGAACGGCTCCCGGCCGATCCCCGGGGCGACCGACCCGAGCGGGAAACCGGTGACGGAGGCCGGCCTCGCCATCGCCGTCCAGCAGCAGCCGGAGCTGGCCGAGCAGTTCCCGGTCGACCCGTCGCTGATCCAGCGTGGCCTCGACTTCGCGGCCAGCTCCTTCGCCACCACGTTCTGGGTCGCGTTCGGGCTGGTGCTGCTCACGTTCATCCCGGTGGCGTTCCTGCCGCGCCGGCGCGAGCCGTCGCACCTGCTCGACGGCCAGCAGGAGGGGCAGCCGAAGGCTCCCGTCATCATCCACTGACGCCACGCGCCCGCCCCCGGGACACCACCGGGGGCGGGCGCCCGTCGGTCAGCGCTGCCGTGGCGCGGGGGTGTGCTCGTCGTGGGTGCCCTGGTAGCCGGCGGCCTGGAGGGCGAACAGTTCGGCGTACCGGCCGTCGGCGGCGACGAGTTCGGCGTGACTGCCGGCCTCGACCAGCGCGCCGTCGTGCAGGACGAAGATCCGGTCGGCGTGCCGGACGTTGGCCAGCCGGTGGGTGATGAGGATGGTGGTCGCCCGACCCTGCCGGTCCCGGATGGCCTGGAACAGGGCGTCCTCGGCGCGCGGGTCGAGGGCGGAGGACGGCTCGTCCATGATCAGCAGCTCGGCGTCCCGGAGGAAGCCCCGGGCCGCCGTGATGCGCTGCCACTGGCCGCCGGAGAGGTCCTGACCGTTGGCGAAGGTCCGGTCGAGCAGCGTCTCGTACCCGTGGGGCAGCTCCCGGATCATGTCGTGCGCGACGGCACGGGCGGCGGCGGCCTCGATCCGGTCCTGCCGGGCCTCGCTGTCGACGTCGCCGATGGCGATGTTCGTCGCGGCGGTGAACGGCCACTTGTGGTACTCCTGCGTGACGACGGCGATGCGGGCCCGCAACCCGTCGGGGTCCAGATCGGCCAGGGGCCGCCCGTTCCAGCAGATGACCCCCTCGCCGGGGGCGCGCAGGGTGGCGATCATCGCGGCGAGGGTGGTCTTGCCCGAGCCGTTCTCGCCGACGAAGGCCACCGTCTGCCCCGCCGTGATGGTCAGCGTGACCCCGTCGACGGCGGGGGTGTCCCGGTCGGGGTAGCGCAGGCTGACCCCGCGCACGGCCAGCTCGCGCAACGGGTCCGGTGTGACTCCCGTGCCGGCCGTGGCCGGGTCGGGCAGGTAGTCGACGGCGCGGGCCATGAACCCGGTGTAGTCGCTGAAGTGCTGTCCCTCGGTGTAGACACGGTCGATCTGGAACGTGACGACTGACAGCGAGCGTTGCGCCGACTGCACCGCGATCACGCAGGTGGCCGCCGCCGCGAGCGGAATCTGGCCGTCGACGAGCAGCAGCCCGAGCAGGACGTAGACGACGCCGGTGGCGAGCCCGCCGATCATCGCCCCGATGGTGGTGGTCGTGGTGACCCGGCGGGCGAGGGTGAGCTGGATGGCGGTCTCCACCCCCATCACCCGGTCGTACTGGTCCAGCAGGAACCGGCGCAGCGTGTAGGAGCGCAGCTCCGGTGCGGAGTCCCGCACGGCCATCAACTGGTGCAGCAGCCAGAGCCGCCGTCGCCGCACCGAGCCGGCGATGTAGGTGCGGTACCGCAGGTGCCCGGCCCGTAGCGACGCCCAGGCGTTGGGCACCGTCGCGACCAGCAACGCCAGCAGCAGCAACGGGTGGATCACCACGACCGCGACGGCCACCGCCAGGACCCCGGCCAGGCCGGCCATCAGGTTCATCGACGCCTGCACCAGCCCGGTCGTGGAATCCGCGCCCCGGGAGGCCCGCTCCATGTCGTCGGCGAACGCATCGGCGTCGAACGCCTCCAGCCGCACCGCGGTCGTCACCTCGAACAGGCCCCGCTCCACCTCCTGGTCGACCTTCGGGGTCAGGCCGTTCTGCGCGTACCCCATGGCGGTGGCCATGCCGGCGCGCAGCGCGGTCGCCCCCGCCAGCACGGCGAGCGCGGGCAACGCGGCGACCACCTTGCCGGCGGTCGGCCCGCCGGCGAACAGCTCCACCAGCACCCGCTGGGTGGCCAGCAGCCCGAAGGCGACCATCACCCCGGCCCCGAGCGTGGCCGCGGCCACGACCGAGGTGCGGATCCGGTCGGCCCGCCAGCTGATCCGCAGCGCCGCCCAGACCAGGCGGGGCAGTTCGGCGACCACGGCGAACAGGCCCGCCTCCGCGCGTGCCCGCAGGCCCGTCTCCCACCACATCGTCCGCAGCTCCGGCAGGACCGACTCCGTCCGTGCCGGGTCCGGCTGTTCCGGCGTGGTGTGCTGTTCGGTGCGGGTGGCGGCTCCGGTCACGGGCGTGTCTCCTCGCTGCGCGGTGACGTGGACGGCGGTCGCGGGTCGGGTGGCGGTGGGGGAGCGGAGCACCCAACCCACAGTATTTACACAGCTACCAATGGTCACTGTCGACGACGCGCTGGTCCAGCCCGTCGGCCTCCCGCCGGTCACACCACGACCAACTCCGCAGTTCGGCGGGCGGTAACACGATCCGGGCGGCCTGCGACGAGGTCAGCCCGGCCCCCGTCGTAGAAGGACCCGGCCGGCGGAGTCGGTCATGAGCAGACCGGCGCCCATGCGCTTGCGGGGCAGCCCGGCCGTGAAGTCGGGACCTTCCCGCGTCATGACCGGACACCAGGGGAAACCCGGTGACGCGCGCGAACGGCGGCACGGAGCGCCGCCGCCCGCGCGGTGTGCCTCAATGCTCGCTCACGCCGTCGGGGCGGGCAGGCGGGTCGGATCGTCAGCGGCCCGGGACCGGCGGGCGGCGACGAAGCCGAAGGCGGTGGCGGTGAAGAACATCAGGATGCCGTAGATCGCCGGTGGCATACCGATGTCGGTGTTGTTGAGCAGGGCCGGGCTGAGCGCGATCGTGATGGCCAGGGTGGCGTTGTGGACGCCGATCTCGAACGACGACGCGACGGAATCCCGGTGCCCGACCCGCAGCAGGCGCGGCGCCGCGTACCCGATGGCCAGGCTGAGCAGGTTGAACAGCAGGGCGATGAGGCCGACCGCGCCGATGGTGGCGGCGAGTTCGTCCTTGACGCCGAGGACCGCGCCGACGATCACCACCATGAGGACCACGATGGAGAGGATCTTCACCGGTCGCTGCATACGCGCGGCGAACGCGGGCCGCCGCTGCCGGACGACCATGCCGATCGCGATCGGGATGAGCACCAGGGCGAACACCTGGAGCACCTTGTCGAACTGGAGGCCGAGCGAGCTGTCCGAGCCCATGAACGCGGCGACGGAGAGGTTGACGATCACCGGCAGCGTGAACAGGGCGAGCACCGAGTTGATGGCGGTCAGGGTGACGTTCAGCGCGACGTTGCCCTGGAACAGGTGGCTGAAGAGGCTGGCGGTGCTGCCGCCGGGGGAGGCGGCGAGCAGCATCATCCCGACGGCCAATTCCGGGCGCAGGTCGGCGGCGAGCACCAGGCCCAGGCAGACGGCCGGCAGGACCAGCATCTGGCAGACCAGGGAGACGACCACGGCCCGGGGATAGGCGACGACGCGACGGAAGTCGGCCATGGTCAGGGTGAGGCCGAGGCCGAGCATGACGATGCCCAGCGCGATGGGGAAGAGCACGAGCGACAGACCGGTATTCACAGTGCTGGGCCTCCTGATCGCGGTACGCCAGGGATCACCGGAGCTTCACACCACGACGGGTGCGCCCGCATCTTGCAACGTGCCTAGACGTCCGTCAATGGGTGTCGTCCACCGGCCGTGCCCCGGCGCCGGCCCCGGGGACGGGGCCGACGCCGCGACGCGGGTCAGAAGGGCCACTGGTCGCGGGACCCCGCCTCGATGAGCGGAATCATCGCGAACGCGGCGTCGGAGAGGCCGCCGAACGTGTGCCGGTCACCGGCAGCCGGCGTGTGCCCGACCCGGTGCCCGGCCAGGTTCCAGGTGTACACCGGTACCCGCGCGGGCACGGCGGCCGTGACGTCCGCCGCGCCGTGCCAGTGCGCCTGCTCGTCGGTGAGGATGACCACCCGGTCGTGCCCGTCGTAGTGGTCGCGCACCGCCTTCTCGGTCCGGGTCCCGGCGCCGTGGAAGTAGCCACCCTCCTTGAACCGGCGCACCGCCGCCAGCACCGACTCGCCGGCGACGGCCGGGAACACCGTGCTGGCGTTGGAGAACGACACCACCGTGGCGTCCCGCGCGCGGGCGGCCAGCGCGAGGCCGAACACGGTGGCCGCGTCCCAGCAGCGCAGCGTGCCGTCCTTGCTGAACGCGCTGTTCATCGATCCCGACGTGTCGATCAGAACCAGTGTCCGCCCGTCCAGGGCGGGCACGTGCGCCAGCGCCTGCTGCAACGCCCGCTCCAGGGGGTACGCCCACCGCAGGCTCGGTGCCGCGTTGTACGCCGACAGGTACCGCATCGGCAGCACACGCGACCGGGCGACCTCGCCCGGATCGGCCAGCCTGGCCGCCACGGCCTCGGCGACGGTGTCGCTGACGCCGGCCCGGTCGAAGTTGCGCAGGTTGCGCAGCAGCGCCAGGTAGCCCATGGTCGGGATGATCGCCTCCCACGCCGCGGCGTCCATCGCGGTCTGCCGCCAGCCCGCGAGGGACTCCCAGGTCATGCCGGCCGCGCCCAGCACCGCCGGGTCGGTGATCTCGACGCGCCGCTCGACCGGCAACGCCATGAGCTCGGCCCGCGCCGCCAGCATCGTGAGGGACCCGGGCAGCGGGTTGTCGCGCTTGTGCCGGCGGTCCAGCGCGTGCCGGAAGAGGTCGCCCTGTCGCGCGTCCCGCGCCGTCGGGTGGGTCAGGTCGATGACGTCGCCGAACCGCACCGGGCTGCCGTCGGCGTCGTACTTGAGCAGGCTCCGCTCGTGGTACAGCCGCGTCACCGCGTCGGCGATGCCCCGCTTGACCGGCTTGGGCATCGTCCGGCCGTGGCGACCCAGCCAGTACGCGAGGGCCTCGCCCGGCTCGTCGGCCCGCTGCAACGCGGAGTCCACCACGGCCCGGGAACCGGGGATGCCGGCGGCGACCTGTGCGCGGGCGCCCTCCAAGGCGGCCACGATGGACGCGGAACGCAGCATCGCGCCGGTACGCAGCCACCGCACGAAGCGCGCGAACCAGTCGGGGTCGGCGACGGCCACGGCGGCGACCAGCTCGCGGAACCGGGAGTCCCGGTCGGCGGCGCCCTCGTAGAAGGTGTCCTCGCCGACCATGTTCGACACGCCCAGCAGGAACAGCTCGGCCCGTGGCTCGCGGGCGAAGCCGGGCGCGCCCTCGGCGGTGACGGGCAGCTTGTCGCGCCGCAGCTTCAGGTTGAACTTGGCCATCGCGTACCCCGTGTGGGTGGAGCGGAAGGCGCGACCGCACCGCACACCCGAGATCAGGAGTCGGCGACGGACCTGTCCGCCGCTCTGCCGCTTGAGCTAGCCACCCGAAGGCGGCGGAGGACTCGAACCTCCAACCTGCGGATCCCTGAAGTAACCGTCACCTGCGCACCGGGCGTGCGGCGTGGTCGCACCTCCCGAGATCGAAGCGGCAACGGAGACTGGCCCTCGCGGGCCAAGGTGACCTGGGCTGCTGGTCGACACCGCCTTTCGGCGGCGGCGGGATTCGCACCCGCGTCTCCCCGTTGGAAGCGGAAGTAGCCGTTGCCTGCGCACCGGGAGGTGCCCGACGACGGTAGGCGACCCGTGCGTACGGCGGCAAGCCACTTTGGCCGGCTGTCATCGAGTATGTGGACGGCGATGCGCTGAGCGGAGTGCTCGCCAAGGGTGATCATGGTCGAGCGGGGACAGCAGCGCGGTACGGCCGCTGAGGGGACGCGAGCCGGCAGGGCCGGTCGAGGCGGTGTGCCCCGGCCGACCCTGCCGGCGTCCGCGTGCTGCCCGAGGGATCAGACGCGGGACCACTTCTGGTTGGCGTCGCCCGTGCAGTCCCACAGTTGGAGCTTGCCCCCGTTGCTGGGGTTGCGGTCCCGTACGTCGATGCAGCGGTTCGCGCTGAGGTTGACCAGATCACCGGCGGCGTTCAGCGTGAAGCGTTGCGCCGGGTTGCCGTTGCAGGTGACGAGGTTGACCTCGGTGCCGTTCGCCGTGCCGGCCCAGGCCGGGTCCATGCACTTGCCCATGGCCCGGATCGTGCCGTCGGAGGCGAACGTCCAGGCCTGCGCGGCGGTGCCGTTGCAGTCCCAGATCTGGAGCTTGGCCCCGTCGACCGGGTTGGCGCTCGGGATGTCGATGCACCGACCGCTCAGCGCGCCCCGGATGGCGTTGGTGCCCGTCGGCGGGTTGCCGCCCGAGGTGTAGCCCGAGACGCGTACGTAGTCCACGAGCATCTGCTGCGGGAACTGCGTGGAGGCGTCGGGGTAGCCCGGCCAGTTACCGCCCACCGCCACGTTGAGGATCATGAAGAAGGGGTGGTCGAAGACCCAGCGGTTGCCGCCCAGCCGACCCGGGTCGACCCGGTGGAACTCAACGCCGTCCAGGTACCAGATGATGGAGTTCGGCTCCCAGTCCACCCGGTAGGTGTGGAAGGCGTCGGCCAGCGGCTGGCCGATGGTGCGGCTGCCGGTGATGCCGCCGCCACCCGAGTAGCCCGGGCCGTGGATGGTGCCGTAGACGGTGTTCGGCTCCCGGCCGATGTTCTCCATGATGTCGATCTCGCCCGCGTTCGGCCAGCCCACGCCGCCCATGTCGTTGCCGAGCATCCAGAACGCCGGCCAGATGCCCTGACCGCGAGGGATCTTGATGCGGGCCTCGAAGCGGCCGTACGCCTGGGTGAACGTGGCCGCCGTGAGCAGCCGGGCCGAGGTGTACTCGCACCGGCCGTAGTGGCACTGGTAGTTGGCGGGGTTCTCCCGGCGGGCGGTGATCACCAGGTTGCCCTGGCCGTCGTGCACGGCGTTGCTCGTGCTGTTGGTGTAGTACTGCCGTTCGTTGTTGCCCCAGCCGCCGCCGCCGATGTCGAAGCGCCACTTGCTCTGGTCGACGGGCGTGCCGGCGGAGGCGTTGAACTCGTCCTGCCAGGTGATTCCCCCGATGGCGGCCTGCGCCGGTTCGGGGTGGACCGGCACGGAGAGGGCCGTCGTGGCGGCGATGATCGCGGTCGCGGCGAGGGCGAGCGCCCACGGCCGGCGGCGGGTACGGACTCTGAACATGTGGGACCTCCTTGGAGGATGCCGGCGCGATGTCTCGCGCGGACGATCGGCCGTTCGGCGTGGGCGCGACGGCGGACGGGGCGCCGGTCAGCCGCGACGCCACTTCTGGTTGGCGGCGCCGAGGCAGTCCCACAGGTGCAGGCGGGCGCCGTCGGAGTTGTTCCACTCCTTGATGTCGACGCACTTGTTGGCCTGCGGGTTGACCAGGTCGCCGGCCGCCGAGAGGACGAACTGCTGGGCGGGGTTGCCGCTGCAGTTGGCGATCTGGATGACCGCGCCGTTGGCGGTGGACCCCCACGCCACGTCCATGCACTTGTTGTTCTGGGTGCGCAGCGTGCCGCCGGTGAAGGTCCACGACTGCGCGCCGGTGCCGTTGCAGGTCCAGGTCTGCAGGGGAACGCCGTCGGAGAAGTTGGAGTTCGGCACGTCGATGCAGCGGTTGTTCCAGTTGCTGATCAGCCGGCTTCCGCCGCCGCCACCGGTGGTCACCAGGGACAGCCCGTAGACGCCGAGGATCTCGTTGACCGGCTGGAACCAGGTCGTGCCGCCCGTGGAGCAGTTGCCGGAACCGCCGGAGGTGACGCCCTGGGCCTGGTTGCCGGAGATCCAGGCCCCGCCGGAGTCGCCGCCCTCGGCGCAGGCGTTGCTGCGGGTCAGGCCCGACACCGCACCCTGCGGGTAGTTGACGGTCTCGTTGCGGCCCAGGATGGTCCCGCAGCGCCAGCCGGTGGTACGCCCGGAGCGGCAGACCGAGCTGCCGATCGCCGCGTCCTGCGAGCCTGCGACCGTCACGTTGCCCCCGGCGTAGTTGTTCACCCAGGGCTGCGGCGTCCAGGAGCCGTTGGTGCGTACCCATCCGTAGTCGTTGCCGGGGAACGACGACCCCGCGAACGTGCCCTGGGAGACGTTGTTGAAGCCGAGGGTGGGGCTGCCGACGCCCCCGCAGTGGCCCGCGGTGACGAAGCCGCCGACGACCGCGAAGCCGACCGAGCAGAGGGTGTTGCCGTTGATCACGTACTGGTCGCCGCCGCGGATGTCGTAGAGCGGGCGGGGCGCGTCGGCGGAGGTGACGACCTGGATCGCGTCCGCGGGCACGCCGGCGGCCTTGGCGTACGCGATCGCCTTGGCGGTGGCGCCCGGGCGGGCCGTCACGACCACGCTGTTGCGGGCGACGTCGACGCGCCAGCCGTGGACATCGCGCGGATCGGCGGCGGCGGTGCGCCGGTCGAGGGCGCGCTTGACCGTGTCGAGGGTGCGCTCGCTGCGGGCGACGACCGTGACGTCGGCGCCCTCGGCGCGGACGGCCGGAGCGAGCGCGCGGTCCGTGACGGCGACGGTGAGGCGCTGCCCGCCGGGCGGGATCCACGCGCCGGCGAACGCCGAGCCGAGCGTCGCCCGTAGGCGCCGCTCGACCACCGGCGCCGCGGCCTCGGTGCGCAGGCGTTCGTCGACCTGCGCGGCGGTGAGGCCGAGGTCGCGGCGCATCGCCTCGACCAGGGCGGGGCCGGGGCCGGCCGGGGCCGCCGTGGCGCGGTCCGGGGCGGCGGGGGACGTGTCGCTGGCGTGACCCGCCGCCGGGGTCAGGCCGAGGAGCAGGAGGCCGGCGGCGGCGGGGACGAGCATGCGCAGTCTTCGAGACAAGGGGGTTCCTCCCGGTGCGGCGAGGGCGGCAGACGAAACAAGAGAGCGCTCTCTGAAAGAAGTCTGTCGATATCTCGACACATCTGTCAAGAAGGTTGCCAGTTGTGGCCCGCGCGTCGCCCTCGGCGACGGCCGGTGCGCGCCCGCCCGGGCCAGGCCGGCGGGCGGTGGGGGTGTCGAAGCGGCGTCGGGTCAGGCGGTGGAGAGCAGGCCGCGCGCCGCCTGGACCTGGTCGACGGCCCGGCGGAGCGCGGCCACGATCCGGTCCTCGCCGGCGGCGCCCAGCCGGGCCACCGGCACCGACAGGCTGATCGCGTCGGTGGCCGGCGCCGCCAGGGGTACGGCCGTCGCGAAGCAGACGATGCCCTCGGTGTTCTCCTCGCGGTCCACCGCGTAGCCGTGTTCCCGGACGGCGGCCAGCTCGGCGCGCAGCGCGTCGGGGTCGGTGACGGTGTGCGGGGTGAGCGCGGGCAGCGGCCAGGTCAGCAGCCCGTCGAGCGCGTCGTCCGGGCGCTCGGCGAGCAGCGCCTTGCCCAGGGCGGTGGCGTGGGCCGGCAGTTGCCGGCCGATCGCGCTGTAGAGCCGCAGCGGGTGCACCGACTCGCGTTTGGCGAGGTAGACGATGTGCGCGCCGTCCAGCCGTCCCAGGTGGACGGTCTCGCCGAACTGCCGCGACAGGTCGTCGAGCACTCCGCCGAGCAGGCCCATGGTGTCGTCGCTGGTGAGGTACGCGGCGCCGACCTGGAGCGCGCGCACCCCGAGCCCGAAGCGGGTGCCGGTCGGGTCGCTCTCGACCCAGCCGCGCTGGGCCATGGTGCGCAGGATGCCGTGCAGGCTGCTCTTCGGGATGTCCAGCGCGCGGGCCAGGTCGACCAGCGAGCGCCGCTGCGGCGAGGCGGCCAGCGCCTCCAACACCTCCAGGGTCCGGGTGGAGGACTTCACGGGCTGGAACCCGCCGGGCAGCGTCATGGGCGCCACTCTAGCGGGGTTGACAGGCCGGGCGGCAGCGCTAGGGTCACATATGTGACTGGCGTACAGAATGATGAACAGAGACCTGCGGTCGTGGCGGCCGTCGGCGCGGCCCGGATCCTGCCGGTCGTCGTGCTCGACGCCGCCCGCGACGCCGCCCCGTTGGCCGAGGCGCTGGTGCGCGGCGGGCTGCCCTGCGCCGAGGTGACCTTCCGCACCGACGCGGCGGCCGAGTCGATCCGCGTCATGTCCGAGCGAGGCGACCTGCTCGTCGGCGCCGGCACGGTGCTGACCCCGGCCCAGGTCGACCGGGCCGTCGAGGCGGGCGCCCGGTTCGTCGTCACCCCCGGGTTCTCCCCGGCGGTCGTCCGGCGCTGCCAGGAGGCGGGCGTGCCCGTCTTCCCCGGCGTCGCCACCGGCACCGAGATCCAGATGGCCCTCGACGCCGGGCTCGACACGGTCAAGTTCTTCCCCGCCGAGCAGCTCGGCGGCGTCGCGATGATCAAGGCGCTCGCCGCGCCGTACCGCTCGGTGCGGTTCGTCCCGACCGGCGGGGTCA
Source organism: Micromonospora sp. DT62 (assembly GCF_049847285.1). NCBI lineage: Bacteria > Bacillati > Actinomycetota > Actinomycetes > Micromonosporales > Micromonosporaceae > Micromonospora > Micromonospora sp. DT62. Next base: position 201,673 of record NZ_JBNCOB010000001.1, on the reverse strand, counting down.
ACACCGCCAACCTCTCCGACTACCTCGCCCTGCCCGCCGTCCTGGCGGTCGGTGGCACCTGGATGGTCGCCCCCGACCTGATCGCCGCCGGGCGTTGGGACGAGGTCGCCGCCCGCACCGCCGCGGCCGTCGAGGCCGCCCGACCCGCCGTGGAGGCCTGAGCCGTGCTCTCCATCCGTCCGGCCGGCGAGTGCCGGTACGACCTGGTCTCCCTCGGCGAGATCATGCTGCGGCTCGACCCGGGCGAGGGCCGGGTCCGCACGGCCCGCACCTTCCGGGCCTGGGAGGGCGGCGGCGAGTACAACGTGGCGCGCGGCCTGCGCCGCTGCTTCGGCCTGCGGACCGCCGTGGTCACCGCGTTCGCCGACAACGAGGTGGGCCGGCTGCTGGAGGACCTCGTGCTCCAGGGCGGGGTGGACACGTCCCTGGTGACCTGGCTGCCCTACGACGGGGTCGGCCGCGCCGTGCGCAACGGGCTCAACTTCACCGAGCGCGGCTTCGGCGTCCGGGGCGCCGTCGGCACCTCCGATCGCGGCCACAGCGCCGCCAGTCAGCTCCGGCCCGACCAGGTGGACTGGGACCACCTGTTCGGCACGCTGGGGGTGCGGTGGCTGCACACTGGCGGCATCTACGCCGCCCTGTCCGAGACCACCCCGGAGACCATGGAGGCGGCGATGGCCGCCGCCGCCCGGCACGGCACCGTCGTGTCGTACGACCTGAACTACCGGCCCAGCCTCTGGAAGGCGGTCGGCGGGCAGGCCCGCGCCCAGGAGGTGAACCGCCGGCTGGCCCGCTACGTCGACGTGATGATCGGCAACGAGGAGGACTTCACCGCCTCGCTGGGCTTCGAGGTGCCCGACACCGACGCCTCGCTGTCGGAGCTGGACGTGGCCAACTTCCAGCGGATGATCGAGGCGGCCACCAGGGAGTACGACAACTTCAAGGTCGTCGCCACCACCCTGCGTACGGTGCGTACCGCCACCGTCAACGACTGGGGCGCGATCGCCTGGGCCGACGGGCGGTTCGTCGAGGCGACCCACCGGCCCGGCCTGGAGATCATGGACCGCGTCGGTGGGGGCGACAGCTTCGCCTCCGGCCTCATCTACGGGCTGCTGGAGAAGGGCGACCTGACCACGGCCGTCGAGTACGGCGCGGCGCACGGCGCGCTGGCGATGACCACGCCCGGCGACACCTCGATGGCCAGCCTCCGGGAGGTCGAGGCGCTCGTGCGGGGCGCCGGCGCGCGCGTGCAGCGCTGACCCGCCGACGGCCGACCGGCCCGGGAGCGACGCGGCTCCCCGGCCCCGGCGGCGGGCCGCCGCGCACGACGCGCCCGGCCGACGGCCAGCACCCGCGGCGGCACGCCGGCCGCCGGTCCGCTCACTCCCCGGTGAAGTGCGGTTCGCGCCGGTCGAGGAAGGCCCGGACCGCCTCGTCGTGGTCCCGGGTCTGGTGCGCCAGCGCCTGCATCGCGGCGGAGAGCTCCAGCACGCTGTCGAGGCTCTGGTGCTGGGCCTCGCGCAGCAGCTTCTTGGCCATCCGTACGGCGTGCGGAGGGTTCGCGGCCACCCGGTCGGCGAGCCGGCGTGCCTCGGCGAGCAGTTCCTCGTGCGGCACGACCCGGGAGACCAGCCCCCACTCCAGGGCGGTGGCGGCGTCGACCCGGTCCCCGGTCAGCGTCATCTCGGCGGCCCGGGCGGCGCCCACGGCCCGGGGCAGCAGCCAGGCGCCGCCGTCGCCGGGGATGATGCCCAGCTTGACGAAGCTCTCCGCGAAGAACGCCCGCTCCGAGGCGATCCGCAGGTCGCACATGAGCGCCAGGTCGCAGCCCGCGCCGACCGCCGCTCCGTTCACCGCCGCGATCAGCGGCACGTCGCACGCGTACATCGCCCGGGGGATCCGCTGGATGCCGCGGCGGTAGCCGTCGCGCAGCTCGTGCGGGGCGCCGCCGAAGAGGCCGACCCGGTCCGCCATGTCCTTGACGTTGCCGCCGGCGGAGAAGGCGCTGCCGGCGCCGGTGAGGATGACCGCCCGGACCGCCCGGTCGGCGTTGACCGCGTCGACCCGGGCGACCAACGCGTCGATCACGTCGTCGCCGGAGATGGGGTTGCGGGCCTCCGGCAGGTTGATCGTCCACGTCTCCACGGGACCGTCCCGCTCGACGAGAACCGGGTCGTCCACGCGTGTCTCCTCGGTGTGCCGCTGATCTGGTCTGCCCCGAAACCAACCACACGCCCGCCCGGCCGGCAAGGCGGGGTGCCCCGAACGGCTCTGCGTCACGGCGGTCAGACAGCCGCCGTCGGCGATGCGGGCACCGGTCCTTCGACGTATTGAGATGCCCGTACCCGCAATGGCATGATCCTCGCTCCATACACGATCATGAGCGGGGCGGATCTCGACAGGTGCCAGCAACGGAGGAACCTTCCGCTCGCCCGCTTCGTCTCGTCATCGCCGCGCACGCCGTGTCCACGTACGGCAGCTTCCTGAACATGGTGGCGCTGGGTCTGTTCACCCTGGAGATCACGGGCTCCGCCGTGTCCACCGGGATCTTCATGGCGGTCCGCCTGTGCGCCGGCGTCCTGATGGGGCTGGTCGCCGGCACGCTGGTCAGCCGGTACGCGCGGGCCAGGCTCATGATCGGCGGCGACCTGCTGTCGGCCGGCGCGCTGGTGCTGCTGGTCGCGATGCCGTCCGCTGCGCAACCGACCATGCTGCACGCGCTGGCCGTGCTCCTCGGCGGGAGCCAGACGCTGTGGGTGGTCGCGCTGCGCAGCGGGTTGCCCGCGCTGGTCGGCCCGGACGACCTGGCCCGGGCCAACGCGAACCTGGTGGCGGCCCGCTCGGTGGCCATGCTGCTGGGCTTCGGCAGCGCGGGCATCCTCGTGACCCTGTTCGGCTACCACGCCGCGTTCCTGCTCGACGCCACCTCGTTCGCGCTGTCCGCACTGCTGCTCTCCGCGGTCCGCGCCTGGCGCGTGGTGGGCCGCCCCGCCGGGCCGCCCGCCAAGGGCTCCCGCCGCGGGGCGGGGCTCCGGCGCCTCCTGCCCTCGGTTGCCCCCGTGATCCTGGCCATGATCGCGGTGCGGTCCGTCGACGCGTTCGGGTCCGCCTCCCACAACGTGGGCCTGCCGGTGTACGCGAACCTGGCCTGGCCCGACGCCCCCGCCGCGTTCGCCGCCCTGTTCACCACGCCCTGGGCGGTTGGCAGTCTCGTCGCCGGCCGGTGGTACGCCCGGCGGGCCGCCGGCACCTCCCGCCCGGGATCGCCGAGGGCCTTCGGCGTCGCCACGTGCGCGATGTCGCTGCTGTTCGTGCTCGCCTTCGCGGGGCCCCCGATCTGGCTGGTGGCCGTCCTGGCGCTGGCCGCCGGCATGGCGGACGGCTACGCCGAGATCAGCTACACCACCCGGTTGCAGACCGTCGAGCCCTCCCGTCTGCCGCAACTCATGGGCCTGGCCAGCACGGCGCAGAACGCGGGGTTCGGCATCGGCATGATCGTCAGCGCCTTCGCGCTCGACCGCCTGACGCCCCTGCCGGTGGTCGCGCTGGCGCACGGCCTGGCCCTCGCCGCCGCCGGTGCCTTCCTCATCTCCCACGCCCGTACGCCGGCGCACCGTCCGTACCGAACGCAAGAAGTCGAGGTAGCACCGTGAAGTCGACGTCCGCCGAACGGCCCGCCGCCGTCAGCCACGGCGGGGACCTGCCCGGCCCCGTCGACCATCCCCGGACCTTGGACGAGGCGCTGCTGCGGGCGGCCCGGAACCATCCGGACGCGGGCATCCGGATCGTGGGTCCCGACGGACGCGAGGAGTTCCTCGACCACCGGCGGCTGCTCGCCGGGGCGCGCGCGGCGCTGCCCGGTCTGCGGGCCCACGGCCTGGGTCGGGGGTCCCACGTCGTCCTGCGCATCACCTCGGGTGAGCAGTACTGGCCGACGTTCTTCGGCTGCGTCCTCGGCGGGATCGTGCCGCTCACCGTCGGCGCGCCCACCGGGTACGACGCGGACAACCCCACCGCCGCCGCCCTCGTGCACGCCTGGCGGGTGCTGGGGGAGCCCGTGGTGCTGGTCGGGCCGGAGGACCTGGACGTGCTGGCCCGGCTGCCGCTGCGGGACCGGGTGGTCGCGGTGCCGGAGCTGACCGCGACGACCGCTCCCGACGGTCCCGCCCCCTGCGGAGCGGATCCGGAGGCGGCGGACACCGACCCCGGGTCGGTGGCGCTGCTGCAGCTCTCCTCGGGCAGCACCGGCCGGCCGAAGGTGATCCCGTTGACGCACCGGGGGCTCTCGGAATATGCCGTCGGTGCCCGGACGATGCTCGACATCGGCCCGCGGGACGTCCTGCTCAACTGGCTTCCCCTGGACCACGTCGCCGGCCTGCTGCTCTACCACCTCGGCGGCGTCTTCCTCGGCGCCACGTCCGTCCACGTCGCCACCGAACGGGTGCTCGACGATCCGCTGCGGTGGCTGGAGCTGATGCGGCGGCACCGGGTCACGCACAGCTGGTCGCCGAACTTCGGCCTGCGGTTGGTGGCCGACGCGGTCGCCCGGGCCCCCGGCCGACCGTGGGACCTCGGCGGCGTACGCCGCATGGTCAGCGGCGGGGAGCAGTGCCTGCCGGAGACCTTCGAGGCGTTCGTCGCCGCGACCGGGGTGCCGGCGGAGGCGATGACGCCGGCCTGGGGCATGTCGGAGACCAGCACCGGAATCACCTTCGCCTCCTTCACCGAGCCCGGCACCCGCCTCCGGATCCGTACGGCGAGCCTGAGCGGCGACCTGGAGTACGCCGAGGACGACGACCCGGCCGACGTCACCGAGTTCCTCTCCGTCGGGCCGCCCGCGCCGGGTGCCACCCTGCGGATCGTCGACGCCGCCGGCGCGGTGCTTCCCGAGGGCCGCATCGGCCGGCTCCAGGTCTCGTCGGCGCGGGTCACGCCCGGGTACCTCGCCGACCCGGAGGCGACCCGCCTGGCCTTCCCCGACGGCGACGGCTGGCTGGAGACCGGCGACCTCGCCTTCATGCGGGACGGGCGGATCACCATCACCGGCCGGGCGAAGGACATGATCATCCTCAACGGGCACAACCTGCCCTGCCACGAGGTCGAGCAGGTGGCGGGGGAGGTGGCCGGGGTACGGCGCGGCCTGGTGGCCGCCGTCGGCGTACCGGAGCCCCGCACCGGCACCGAGTCGCTGGTGATCTTCTACGTGCCCGACGACGACGTGCCCGCGACGGGGGTGGCCGAGGCGGTGCGGGCGGCGGTGGCCCGACGCTGGCAGGTCGTACCCGAGCGGGTGCTGTCGCTCCCCGCCGAGCAGTTCCCGCGTACCACTGGGGGGAAGATCCGGCGCGCGGAGCTGGTCCGGCGCTGCCTGGCCGACCGGTCGCCGCGCCGGCCGCACGACGGGCGGCGGGCGACCACCGACTCCACCGGGGCCCCGGCGGCGCGCGCGGCCGGACCGGGCCGGGCGGAGGTGCGCGCCCTGCTGATCGGCATCCTCGGCGACCTGACGGGTGGCCAGGTCGACCCGGCGCGTCCGTTCTACGAGCTCGGCATCGGCTCGGTCGAGATCGTCCGCCTCCGGGCCCGCCTGGAGCGGGCACTGGAGCGCCCGGTCCCGCAGCCGGTGCTCTTCGCCCACCCGACGGTCGACGCGCTCAGCGCGCACCTCGCCGCCCCGGCGGTCACGCCCACGGCGGAGCCCGTCGGCAGGCCGGTACGGGACCGGCGGATCGCGGTGATCGGCATGGCGGTCCGCTTCCCCGGAGCGCGCACGGTCGACGAGTACTGGGCGAACCTGAACGCCGGGGTGGAGAGCGTGCGTGCCTTCACACCGGACGAACTCGTCGCGGCGGGAATCCCACGCGACACCGTCGACGCCCCCGACTTCGTGGCGGCCAGCGGGGTCCTCGACGACGACATCGCCGGCTTCGACGCGGGCTTCTTCTCGATCAGCGCCCGGGAGGCGGAGCTGCTCGACCCGCAACACCGGCTGTTCCTGGAGACCTGTCACCACGCGTTGGAGGACGCCGGGCACCCGGGCGACGCGCGGGGACTGCGGACCGGCCTCTACGCCGGCAGCGGAATGAACCTCTATCCGCACCACACCTACCTCCGCCAGCTCGGCCACCGGACGGTCTCCGCCGATCCGGCCGACTCGATCGGCGTCGCCCTCGGCAACCAGCCGGACTTCCTGGCCACCCGGGTGGCGTACCGGCTGGGGCTGACGGGGCCGGCCATCAACGTGCAGAACGCCTGCTCGACCTCGCTCGTGGCGGTGCACCTGGCGGTGCGGGCACTGCTCGACGGCGAGGTGGACCAGGCGGTCGCGGGCGCCGTGGCCGTCCACGTGCCGCAGGTGACGGGCTACCGGCACACCCCGGGATCGATCCTGTCGGCGAGCGGTCGGTGCCGACCCTTCGACGCCGACGCGGACGGAACGGTCGGCGGCAACGGCGTCGCCGCCGTGGTGCTGAAGCCGCTCGACCGGGCCCTGGCCGACGGCGACCGCGTGCACGCCGTGATCATCGGCTCGGCCGTGAACAACGACGGCGCCGGCAAGGTGGGCTTCACGGCGCCCGGGGTGGCCGGGCAGGTCGACGTCGCCCGGCGGGCGCTGGCCGCCGCGCGGGTCCCGGCGGAGTCGATCGGGTACGTCGAGGCACACGGTACGGGCACGGCCCTGGGCGACCCGGTGGAGCACCACGCCCTCGCCGAGGTGTACGCCGGCGGTCGACCGTTCCTCGGCTCGGTCAAGGCGAACATCGGTCACCTGGACAGTTGCGCGGGCATGGCCGGACTGATCAAGACGATCCTGACCGTGCGTTCCGGCCGGGTCGCCCCACAGATCAACTTCCGTAAGCCGAATCCGGCGATCGACCTCGCCGCCGGCCCCTTCACGGTGACCACCCGTGGCACGCGGTGGCCGGCGGACCTGCGGCCGCGCCGGGCGGCCGTCAGCGCGTTGGGGGTGGGCGGCACCAACGCCCACGTGATCGTCGAGGAGCCGCCCCAGGTGGACCGACGTCGGCCGGACGAGCCGCCGGCCCACCCCGCGCCGGGACTGCTGCCCCTGTCGGCGGCCGACCCGTCGGCGCTGGTGGAGCTGGCCGCCCGCCACCGCGACCTGCTCCGCGAGGACCCCGGCCTGGCGTTGGCCGACGTGGTCACCAGCGCCGGGCGGCGCAGACGCCACCTCCGGCACCGGCTGGTCGCGCTCGGCACCTCGGCCGCCGAGCTGGCCGACGGCCTCGACCGGTACGTCGAGGCGGGCGTGGCGGGCGACGTGCTGACCGGCCGGGCGGAGCCGGAGAGCGTCACTCCGGTCGCGCTGGCCTTTCCCGGGCAGGGCGACCGTCGCTGCGTCGTCCTCGATCTCGCCGAGCGGTTCCCGGTCGCGCGGGACGTGTTGGCCGAGGGGGCCGACGCGTACCGCCGGGCGACCGGTGGCGACCTCGTCGCCCGGCTGCGGGAACACCCCGTCGGAACGGGTCGCCCGACGGACGTGGCGCAGCCGGCGCTGGTGGTCACCGCGGTGGCGTTCGCCGAGCTGTGGCGGTCGTGGGGGCTCACGCCGGACGTCGTCCTCGGGCACAGCGTGGGCGAGTACGCCGCACTGGTCGTGGCCGGTGCGCTGTCCCTGCGCGACGCGGTCGGGCTGGCCGCGCACCGGGGCGTCCTGATGCGCGACGCGCTGCCACCCGGCGCGATGTGCGCGGTGCTGGCCGACCAAGCGACGGTCGATGAGCTGCTGCGTGGGTCGACGGCGGAGATCGCCGCCCGCAACGGCGCGGAGCACCACGTGCTCGCGGGTTCCCCCGAGGCCCTGGCGGCGGTCGTCCGGGAAGCCGAACGGCGCGGCGTGCCGACCCGCCCGCTCCCGGTCGACCGGGCGTTCCACTCGACCGGCGTGGACGCGGTCCTCGACCGGCTCCGCCAGATGATCGGGGAGGTGGAGCTCGCACCGACCCGCCTGCCCCTGATCAGCAGCCGGGACGGCCGGGTACGCCCGCCCGGCTGGCTGCCGGACGCCGACCACCTGTGCCGGCAGGCGCGCGAGCCGGTCGCCTGGAGCGCCGCCGTGGCCACCCTCGCCGAGCAGGGCGTGCGATCGGTCGTCGAAGCGGGCGCGGACGGGGCGCTGACCGGCATCGCCCGCGGCACGGGATCCGACCTGCGGTGGGTGCCGTCGCAACGTCGTGGCACCCCACCGGTCGACGGGCTGTGGCGGGCCGTCGCGGAGTTGCACGTGGCGGGGTTCCCGGTCGACTGGGCCGCGCTCACCGCCGACTGCGGTGGCCGGGCGGTGCCACTGCCGGCCTATCCGTTCCAGCGCCGGCGATTCTGGGTCTCCGCTCCCGAGGCGGCCGACACTTCTGCCGCGACCGACGTGCAGGTCGCGACCGGCACCTCTGCCGCGCCTGACGTGCGGGTCGTGGCCGGTGGGTCCGCCGCGAGCGGCGCGGCCGGGTCGTCGGCGAGCGCCGAGCCGGGGCCGCCCCGGCCGTCGGCCGGGCACGACGTCGGGGCCGAGCACGTGCTCGCGCGCATCCGGGCCCTGACGGCCGAGCGGCTCGGACTAAACGTGGGAGAGGTCGACCCGGACGAGACCTTCCTCGACCTCGGTGCCGACTCGCTGCTCCTGATCACCATGTCCCGGGAGATCGACCACGCGTTCGGGGTGCGGGTTCCCGTCCGGGACCTGTTCGCCGCCGTGGACACCCCCCGCCGGCTCGCCGAGGCGGTGACGCGCGGCGCCTCGGCCGGCGTGCTCCCTCCGGCGGCCCCGACGGCCGGCCCGACGACCGCGTCGCCCTCCGTCCCTGCCGCGCCGGTTCCCGTGCCCGCCGTTTCGGGTTCCGTGCCCGCCGCGTCGGTTCCCGTGCCTGTCGCGCCGGTTCCCGCACCTGTAACGCTGGTTGCCGCCGGGCCGGCTTCCGTGTCTGTCACACCGGGTCCCGCGCCTGCTGCGCCGGTTCCCGCCGGGCCGGTGCCCGTGCCCGTCGCTTCGGCGGCACCGACCCACCAGGGCGACGCCCCCCGGGACGTACCGGCCGACCTCGTCACGATCGTGCACCGCCAGCTGGACCTGATGCGCGACCAGCTCGCTCTTCTCGGCGCCGCCACCGGCACCGGCACCAACGGCGCCACCGCCACCGGCGCCAACGCCAGCACCAGCGGCGGCGCGGCCGTCGCCCCCGAGCCGGCGCCGGCCGCGTCGGTCGCCGGCACGCCGGACACCGTCGACTTCAGCCTGTACTTCTTCGGCGACTACCCCGACTCGGCCCGGGACGACGCCTACGGAACCATCATCGAGGCCGCCGAGTTCGCCGACACCCACGACTTCCACGCGGTGTGGTTGCCCGAACGGCACTTCCACTCCTTCGGCGGGCTCTTTCCCAACCCGTCGGTGCTCGCCGCGGCCCTCGCGACCCGGACCCGCCGGCTGCGCCTCAACGCCGGCTCGGTGGTGCTGCCCCTGCACCATCCCGTCCGGGTCGCCGAGGAATGGTCCATGGTGGACAACCTGTCCGGGGGGCGGGTCGGGTTGGGGTGCGCGCCCGGATGGCACGCCAACGACTTCGTCTTCTACCCGGACAACTACCGTCACCACAAGCAGGTGATGTACGACAATCTCGACACCGTACGGCGGCTCTGGCGGGGTGAGGCGATCACCGCGCGGTCGGGCAGCGGGGAAGACGTCGACATCCGCCTGTTCCCCCGCCCGGTGCAGGCGGAACCGCCGACCTTCACGGCGATCGTCGGCAACCCGGACAGCTACCGGGAGGCGGCCCGCCGCGGCCTCGGCGTGGTCACCAACCTGATGACCCAGGACGTCGGGCGGCTGGCCGAGAACGTCGCGCTGTACCGGCGTACCCGGGCCGAACACGGTCTCGATCCCGCTGCGGGGCGGGTGGTGGTGCTGCTGCACACCTTCCTCGGCGACGACGCCGAGCAGGCGCGGGCCATGGCGTTCGAGCCGTTCTGTGCCTACCTGCGCTCCTCGTTCAGCCTGCTCGGCCAGGTGGTCAACAGCCTGGGCATGAACGTCGACCTCGCCGACACCCCCGACGACGACGTCCGGTTCGTGTTGTCCCGTGCCTACCAGCGGTACTGCGAGCAGCGAGCCCTGATCGGCTCGCCGGAGAGTTGCCGGCCGGTGCTCGACGCGGTCCTCGACGCCGGCGCCGACGAGATCGCCTGCTTCGTCGACTTCGGCCTGCCGGCGGGGGCCGTGCGGGACGGCCTGCCGGCCATCGACGCGCTGCGGCGGGCCACGCCCCGTCGACCGGCCCCGGCTGCGGCTCCGGCCTCGGCCCCGGCCCCGGCTGCGGCGCCGGCCCCGGCACCGGCCGCGGCCCCGGCCCCGGCCCCGGCCCCGGCCCCGGCTGCGGCCCCGGCTGCGGCACCGGCCGCGGTGGTCGTCGGGACGGCGGCGCCGGAGGCCGTCGGGATCGCCGCGCCACCGACCGTCGAGATCGCGCCGTTGACGCCCGGCCAGCGGCGGCTGTGGCTGGTCGAGCAGGCGTACCCGGGCACCCCGGCCTACACGGAGGGCGCGGCCGTGCGGCTGTGCGGCGCGCTCGACACGGGGGCGCTGCGCGGGGCGTTGCAGGACGTCGTGGACCGGCACGCGCCACTGCGGACGACCTACCGCGAGGTCGACGGGCAACCCTGTCAGGTGGTCCGGCCGACGGCGACGGTCGACCTCCCGGTGCGGGAGCATTCCGGTGCCGACGAGGACGCCGTGGTGCGGGCGGCGATGGCCCGGGAGAGCGCGCGGGTGTTCGACCTCGTCGAGGGGCCGGTCTTCGCGTTCGAGCTGCTGCGCTTCTCCCCGACACACCACGTGCTGGTGATGTCGTTCCACCACCTGGCCACCGACGGCGGCTCGTACGCGGTCCTGACCCGCGAGGTCGGTGCGTGCTACCGGGCCCGGTCGACCGGTACGACGGCCGTGCTGCCCCCGCTGCCGGTCACCTACCCGGAGTTGGCCCGGGCGCGTGCCCGGTCGGCCCGGGACGGCGTGGACAAGAGCCTGGCGTACTGGCTCGACCTGCTCGATCCGCTGCCACCCACCCTCGTGCTGCCCTCGGACCGGCAGCGACCGGCCACCGTCTCGGCCGCCGGTGAGAGTCTCCTCGCGGAGATCCCGGTGGAGCTGACCGAACGGGTCCGGCAGCTCAGCCGTGTCGAGCGGGTCACCCCGTTCACCACGCTGCTCAGCGCGATCGGGGTGGCGCTGTTCCGCTTCAGCGGCCAACCGGACCTGGTGATCGGCACCGGCATGAGCGGCCGCGACGAGGATTCCGAGGACCTGATCGGGTTCTTCGTCGACACGATGCCGCTGCGGCTGGACCTCGCCGGTGACCCCACCTTCCGGGAGTTGCTCGCCCGGGTCCAGTACCGCTCGGCGGACGGGTACGAACACGCGGGTGTGCCCTTCGACGACCTCGTCAGCGCGCTCGCCCCGGCCCGGGAGGCCGGCCGACACCCGCTCTTCGACGTGGTCGTGGAGTACGAGCGCGGCGCCCCGGCGTTCCTGTTCGACCTGCCGGGAGTCACCGCCGAGCCGATCCCGGTGGGCCTGGACAAGGCCCCGGTCGACCTGGTCGTCTACCTGTCACACGGCGACACCGTGCGCTGCCACGTCGAGTACCGGACCGACGTGCTCGACCGGGCGACGGTGCGTCGCCTACTGGACTACGTCGAGCGGCTGCTCGACCGGGCGACCCGGGAGCCCGACGAGCCGCTGTCGGGCCTGGCGGCGTACCTGGACGACTCCGCCGACCGCCTGCACGGGCCGCGGACACCCGTCGGCGACGCCCGGCTGCACGAGTTGTTCCTGCGGCAGGCGGCCCGCACCCCGCACGCCGTGGCGGTCGTGTGCGGGACGACCCGGTGGACGTACCGCGAACTGCGCGAGCGGGCCGACCTGCTCGCCCGCCGGATCGCCGCCGCCGGCGTCGGGCCCGACGACCTCGTCGCGGTGCTCCTGCCGCGCCGACCGGAGCTGATCGCCGCCCAGCTCGCCGTGCTGATCGCCGGCGCGGGCTTCCTCCCCCTCGATCCAGGGCTGCCCGCCGCCCGGGTGGCCACCCTGTTCGCCGACAGTGGCGCCCGGCTGCTGGTCACCACGAGGGACGTGGACGCGCCGACGGACGCGGTCTGCCTGCGGGTCGAGGATCCCGGTGACCCGGACCTGCCGGCTCCGAGCCGGGTGCCGACGGCGGAACAGGTGGCCTGGTGCGTCCACACGTCCGGCTCGACCGGCCGGCCGAAGGGCGTCCTGGTGCCGCACCGGGCCGCCGTGGACACCATCGACTGGCACGTGCGGGCCCTCACCCTCACCGGAGCCGACACCGTCGCCCACGGGCTCGGGCTCGGCTTCGACGCGAACCTCGCCGAGATCCATCCGGCGCTCGCCGCCGGCGCCACCGTGCATCTCGTACCGGAGGAGGCACGCTCCGACCCCGCGGCCCTCGTCGAGGAGTGGTCCCGCGGCGGCGTCACGGTGGCCTTCCTGCCGGCGCCGCTCGCCGAGCTGGTCTTCGCCCTTCCGCTGCCCGCGCACGCCCCGCGGACGCTCGTCGTGGGCGGCAGCCAGCTCCGGCGCCGACCGCCCGCCGGCTTCCCGGCCGAGGTGATCAACGCCTACGGTCCGACCGAGTGCAGCATCGTCGCCACGGCGGGTCCGGTGCGGGCGGACGTCCCGGGGCCGGTCGACATCGGCACCCCGGTCGACAACCATCGGCTGTACCTGCTGGACGAGCGCGGTGTGCCGGTGCCACGGGGGGCGGTGGGGGAGCTGCACGTCGGCGGAACCGGCGTGGCCCGGGGCTACCTCGACCGACCCGCGGCGACCGCCGCCGCCTTCCTGCCCGATCCTGGCCTGCCCGGGGCACGGGTCTACCGGACCAGGGACCTGGTCCGGGAACGGGGCGACGGGACCCTCGAGTTCGTCGGCAGGGTGGACGACCAGGTCAAGATCGCCGGACAGCGGACGGAGCCCGGCGAGGCCGCTGCGGAGCTGGCTGTGCTGCCGGGGGTGCGCCAGGCCACCGTCATCGCGCGGCAGGACCGGGGCGACGAGCCGTACCTCGCCGCGTACGTCGTGGGGGACGACGACGGGGAACCGGCCGCGACCCGCGCGGAGCGACTCGCCGCCGTGCTGGCCGAGCGCCTGCCCGCACACCTCGTGCCGCGGGCCTGGGTGCTGCTGGACGCCCTGCCCACCACGGACAACGGCAAGGTGGACCGGTCGCGGCTGCCGGCACCCGCCGTGGCCGGCGCCGCCGACCGGCCCCGCACCGCCATGGAGCAGCTCGTCCACGACGCCTGGTGCGCCGAGCTCGGGGTGGCCCGGCTGCCGGTGGACGTCCCCTTCTTCGCCGCGGGCGGTCACTCCCTGGCGGCCGTACGGTTGGCGAACCGGCTGACGGACCTGCTGGACCTGAAGGTCGGCACGCACCGGGTGCTGCGCAGCCCGGGCATCCGGGCGATGGCGCGGGACCTGACGACCGCGGAGGTTGGCTCCGAGGTCGTGGACCGGGCGCCGGCGACCCACCCGCAGGAACTGATGTGGCACCGCCAGCGGCAGGCCCCCGACCCGCCGGCCGTGCACATGGCGGTACGGGTGACCCTCGCCGGTCGGCTCGACGTGCCGGCCCTGCAACGGGCGGTCGACGGCCTGGTCGCCCGGCACGAGGCGCTGCGCACCCGCCTGGTGGAACGTGCCGGTGAGCTGGTCCAGGAGGTGCTCCCGGCCCGGCCGGGGACCCTGCCGGTGCGCGACCTCGCCGCCGACGAGGTCGAGCAGTGGTGCGTGCGGACCGGCCGCGAACCCTTCCCGGAGGACACGGGACCATGGCTGCGGGCCCGGTTGGCGCGGCTGGGCGACGACGCGTGGGTGCTGATGCTGGTCGTGCACCATCTGTGCGGTGACGGCTGGTCGATGCTCCAACTGCTCGACGAGATGGGGAGGGGCTACGCCGCAGAGATCGGGCAGGGTACGGCCCCCGCCGCGCCGACGGCGCGCTACGTCGACCACGCGCGACGGCAACGGGCGACCGCCGTCGCGCCGGACGTCCTGCGGTACTGGCGGGACCAGCTCGCCGGAGTGCCCCGCGCGGTGTCGTTCCCGGCCGACCGCCCACGGCCGGCGCGGCTGTCCGGCCGGGGCAGCGAGTTCGCCTTCGACGTCCCGGCCGAGCTGACCGACCGCCTGACCGGCCTTGCCGAGCGCTGCGGCACGACCCTGTTCCCGGTCCTGGCCAGCGGGTACGCGCTGCTCGTGCGCGAACTCACCGGCGCGCGTGACGTGGTCCTCGCCTGCCCGTACGTCCACCGCTACCACCGCGAGGACGAGTCGGTCGTGGGGCTGTTCACCAGCCCGCTGCTGATGCGGCCCCCGCTGGCGGGCGCGGCGTCCTTCGCGGAGCTGGCGGCCGGCACCGACCAGGTGTTCCTCGACGCGATCCGGCACCAGCCGGCGCCCCTGGCCGAGGTGTACGCGGCCCTCGACCCGCACTGGCGGGTCGGCATGCCGCCACCGGTCGCCACGACGCTGTTCGGCTGGAACCCTGGGATGCCGGAGGTGCGGCTGCCGGGGCTCGTGGCGCACGCCACCGACCAGGGGCTCGGCTGCGCCCGCCGTGACTACGCCACGGTAGTCACCCCGCACGGGGGCGGCCTGCGGGGCGTCGTGGAGTACTCCACGGACCTGTTCGACCGGGCGACGGTGGCGGCCTGGTGCGACCGCTTCGTCGCCATCCTCGTCGCGGCCGCCGACGAGGGGCCGGGGCCTGCGGGGCGCTGATCGATAGCGGTCACCTCCGCCGTTCTCGTCGTTCTGCCGCCCCGCTGCGACGGTGGGGCGGCAGAACGGCGGAGCTCATTCCGCCGGGTCCCGGGGGCCCGGCTCGCCCTCCTCCAGGGTGGTCAGGGTGCGGATGCGGCTGGCCCAGACGGCGAGCGGCATCCCGGCGGCGGCCACGCACACCACGACCAGGCCGGCGCGTGGGCTCCACAGCTCCGACACGGCACCCGCGACGAGGGCGCCGATCGGGATCGCCCCCCAGGAGATGAAGCGGACCGACGCCATCACCCGCGACAACAGGTGGCGCGGCGAGAACATCTGCCGGTGCGTCCTGGTCACGACGCTCAGCATCGTCACGCCGGCGGCGAGGCCGAGCATCCCGACGACGAACGGCACGACGCCCCACTTCTCGTCGTCGGAGATCAGCATTGCCAGGGCCAGCACGGCCCCCACCGTCGGCGCGATCAGAAGCGTGCGGGCGTCACCCAGCCGGTCGACGAGCCGGGCGACGTACGCCGCGGCGAGCAGGGCGCCCACGCCGTCCGCCGCGAGGACGACGCCGACGGCGCCGGCGGGAAGATCCAGCGTGTGGATGAGGAAGATCGGGGTCACGGCCAGCAGGGCGCCGTTGGCGAAGTTCGCCGCCGTGGCACCCAGCAACGAGGGACGCATCACCGGGTGCCGCCAGACGAACGCCAGGCCCGCCTTGATCTGTCCGCCGAAGCTCTGCTGCCCGGAGCTGGGCTCGACCGTCCTGGGCCGGACGGGGATCCGGCCGAGCAGGACGGCCGAGGCGAGGTAGCTCACGGCGTCGATCACGATGGCGTAGGCGGCGCCGACGGTCTGCACGAGCACGCCGCCGAGTGCCGGGCCGCCCAGCTGCGAGGCGGCCGACGTCCCGGAGATCAGACCGTTGCGGCGGGTCAGTTCCTCCCTGGGCACGACCTCGGGCAGGAAGGTGGAGTTCGCCACCACGAAGAAGTTGGTGGCCAGGCCGATCACGAACGCCACCGACAGCAGGTGGGTCAGCGTGAGCGCGTCGAACCACACGGCGACCGGGATCGTGACCAGGGCCAGCGCCCTCGCCAGATCCGTCGTGATCTGGACCCGGCGCAGATCGAGACGCTGCACGATGACGCCGGCCGGCAGCCCGACCAGGATGATCGCCGCGTAGTTCGCCGCGGTCAGCAGGCCGACCTCGAAGTTGGAGGCGTGCAGGGCGCTGATCGCCAGCAACGGCAGCGCGACGGCGCTGATCCCGGATCCCACCTCACTGGTCGCGCTCGCCGCCCAGTAGTGCCAGAACGCCCTGCGGCCGTCGGCGGGGGAGTCTGTCGTCCGCCGTTGCGGCGATGCAGCCACCATGGTTTCTCCACAGATGATCGTTGGCGGACACCCGGCGTCGAAGGCGACGGGTGCCCGGGGCCCGCCGGGGGGTGCCCTTTCCCCGGGGCCGGGCAGCTCCCGCCATGCTGTCCGTGGCGCCGGCCGGCCCGTTCGGGGCGCCCCGGCACGCCCTGACGCTACCGGCACCCATCGACGCCGGCCTCTCCCGTCGCGGCCGCGCCCGGTCGTCCGGCGTGGACAAGCGGGCCGAAGTGTGCCAGCCAGCCGGAGCGACCAGGCATCTGAACGATCGTTTGTGGTGAAACTAACAGCCCGCTTGCCACGATCAGATGAAGATCATAGCCTTCCGTCACTGTGTTGGCGGTCACAAGAGACGGTCGACAAGGGACTGCCCTCGTGGTCCGTCGAGGGTTGAAACGGGAGGTCAACCGCTAGACAGGGAACGCTGGAAGACCGATCCGTCCTGCTGTCCGCCTAAGTGGGCACTCAGCCCGTTCCGTGCGGTCGCATGTGGTGCCGGGGGCGCCGCGGGGCGGTAGAGGCGAGGGCCTTCCCAGCTCCGATCTGCATGCCGAAACGGGGGGACACATGATTTCGGTGGTGATACCGGCGCTCGACCGCGCGCACATGTTGCCCGCGACACTCGCTCCGTGGCGCACCCGGGGGGACTGCCAGCTCATCGTCGTCGACGACGGCTCGACGGACGAGTCGGCCTCCGTCGCCGCGGCGCACGGCGCGGAGGTGGTCCGGATGCCGGAGAGCCTGGGGCCGGCGGCGGCGCGCAACGCGGGCCTCGACCGGGCACGCGGCGACCACGTGGTCTTCCTGGACGCGGACATCGTCGTGCCCGAGCGCTTCGCCGAAGAGGTGGCGAGGGCGCACGCGTACGCCAGCGACCTGGTGGTGCTGGGCCTGCGCCGGCAGCAGCCGCCCCCGGACCGTCCCGACGCGTCCCCCCGGCGCGACAGCCGTCAGCTCCTGGCGGACCTGTACTCCTACAATCTCGCGCGGCACCCGCAGCCGTGGGCCCTGGCGTTCTCGTGCGTGCTCTCCGCGCCGCGGGCGCTCCTGGACCGTGCGGCGCTGCCCCCGCCGGGAGGCGTGTTCGACCCCGACTTCCGGCAGTGGGGCCTGGAGGACCTCGAGCTGGGGTTGCGGCTCGCCGCCGCCGGTGCGCGGTGGGCCTTCGCGCTCGGGGTCGACAGTGATCACCAGTACCACGACCGGGAGATGACCGCCGAGCGGTTCGCGGGGTGGCGCACGAACCTGTCGAGGATGGTGCAACGGCACCCGGCGGCGGGCCGGTACACCGCGATGAGCCGCATGTTCGACCCGGCGGTCAGGGCCGACTTCCTCGACACCTTCCAGTCGTTCGCGGGTCCACCGCCGTCGGCCACCGACGCCCTGGTGCTGCGTGTGCGGGCGGACGCCCCGCTGCCGGTCCTCCTGGACAGGGTGGCGCGCACCGACGAGGACAGCACGGTCTTCCTCGTCGCGCAGCAGCCGTCGAGCCGGCTGGCCGCCGCCTGCGCGACCGTCCCGCAGTCGGCACGGATCGCGCTGTACCCGGAGGAGGCGTGGGACCAGGTGGCGCCCGTCGCGCTCGCCGGCTGCCGGAAAGTGATCACGGAGGAGTTTCGGTCCAGATGAACGGTTCCCCGATCGACCCGAAGATCGTCGGCTGTGTGATCGTCAAGGACGAGCAGCGCTTCCTGGCGGACTGCCTGACGTCCATGCGCCAGTTCTGCGACGAGATCGTCGTCGTCGACACCGGATCGCGTGACAGGACGCCGGACATCGCCCGGGCGCACGCGGACCGGGTCTCGTCGTACCCCTTCTCGGGGAACTTCTCCGACGCCCGCAACCACGCCCTGGACCTGGTCGACGGCGCCGACTGGGTGCTGTTCCTGGACGCCGACGAGCGCATCCACCCCCGACAGGCCGAGGCGCTGCGGTCGACGCTGGGCGCGGCCGACGCCGGTGTGGGCGGGATCAGCATGCTGCGCTACAACTTCTTCCCCTCCGGCGGCTTCTACAGCGGCAACGTGCTCAAGCTCTTCCGGGCCGACCCGCGGATCCGGTACGAGCGCCGCGTCAACGAGTCGGTGAAGGGCTCGCTCGCCCGGGCCGGATACAAGGTAGCGGACAGCCCCGCCCTGCTGACGCACATCGGCCACATGCGGTCCCGGGTGGAGCGCGACCGCAAGGCCGAGCTGTACATGCGGCTCATGCGGGAGCAGCTCGCCGCCGCGCCCGACGACGCCATCCTCACCGGCTACATCGGTCTGAACCTGCGGATCCTCGGGCGGTTCTCCGAGGCGCTCGACCTGAGCGCGCAGGCGCTGGCCATCGACGACGGCAACGCCACCGTGTGGGCGTTCCGGGGACACGTCCTGCGGTCCACCGGCGAGACGTCCGAGGCCCGGCAGGCGTACGCCCGCGCCCTGGAACTGCGACCGTCGGACGGCGGGATGCAGAACATGATCGGCTGCTGCGAGGCCTCCGCAGGGCGCCTCGACGAGGCCGACGAGTTGTTCGCCGCCGCTTTCCGGACGGATCCACGGCTGGTGCACACGGTGCTCAACCGTGGGCTGGTGGCGCAGGCCCGGGGCGACTTCCCGACTGCGGAGGCCCGGCTGCTGGAGGCGGCCGGACTGTTCCCCCCGCTGCTGACGGAGGACCCGGTCGGCCGGATGGAGACCGACCCCCTGCACACCCTCTACTTCGAGACCATGACCGGGTACGCGGGGCTGGCCCACCACCTCGCGTACGTCCGTGGCTGTCGCGAGGGCTGGCTCTCCCCGATCCGGGTCAGCGCCCGTGCCGAGGACTGAGCCGATCCGCCTGGCCTTCTCCGGCCGGAGCGGGAGCGGCAAGGACAGCGTGGCGGAACAGGTCTTCGCCCTGGCCGAGGTCGACGTGGTGCGGCTGGCCTTCGGCGACCACGTCAAGGACGAGGCGGCCGTGCTGACCGGGGCCGTGGCGGCGCACCCGACGGATCCGGCGCTCGCGGCGACGGCCGTCGCGCAGGCGCTCGACGTCGACCGGGGCACCGCCGAGGCGGCGGTGGCCCGGGTCGCGGCCTACCACCGCGCCGTGGCGGCCGGCGTCTCCGAGCGGGCCGCTGTCCGCCCGCTCCTGCAGTGGTGGGGAGCCGACGTGCGGCGGGTGCGGGACCCCCTGCACTGGGTGCGGCAGGTGGTCCGCCGGATCGCCGCCATGCCCGACGCGACCCACATGTACATCACGGACTGCCGGTTCCCCCAGGAACTGGCGCACATGCGCGACGCGGGGTTCGTGACGGTACGCGTCACGTGCGCCGAACAGCTCCGGCTCGCACGCCTGATCGCCCGTGACGGCGCGTCGAGCCGGGCGGTCGACGGTCACCCGACCGAGACCGCTCTCGACGACGACACACCGCACGACCTCGTCGTCGCCAACGACGGCGACCTGGCCGACGCGGCGCGGAAGGTGCTCGACGGCATCCGACCGGCTCGGCAGGGCTGACCACCCGTCAGCGAGCCTCACCCAGGAGGAAACCATGTCCACTCCCAAGCACTCCCTCCCGATCCTCAACGCGCCGCAGTTCCTGACCGACCCGGTCATGACCTACGAGCCGGGCGCGCCGGCGTGGGCGAACGAGATCCCCACGTCGATCAACGACACCTACGGCGACCCGTTCATCCCCGAGCAGATCGACAACACGGTCGCGAAGCTGCACGAGTTGCGGTCCCACCGGGCGCCGTTGGCCATCTTCACCAAGGCCGGCCCGGACGAGGACGTCCTGCGCAAGCTCGAAACCGTCTCCGACCTCGACCAGGTGGTCGTCTACTACTCGCTGACCGCGCTCGACGAGGGTGGCATCTCCTTCCCGGACCGGGTACGGATGATCAAGGAGTTGAAGGGGATCTTCCCCAACACCCTGGTGTTCACCCGGCCGATCATCCGGGGGCAGAACGACGATCCGGCGACGCTGCGCCGCTTCGTGGAGGTCGCCGCGGAGCACACCGGGCTGCTCGTGCTCGGCGGGCTGCACGACCCGTACAAGAAGAAGCGGATCGAGATGCCGGTCGAGGACCGCCTGGTCGGGTACTGCGACGAGGCGGACGTCCGGTGTTTCCACAAGACCAG
This sequence comes from Micromonospora sp. DT62, assembly GCF_049847285.1. Lineage (NCBI taxonomy): Bacteria > Bacillati > Actinomycetota > Actinomycetes > Micromonosporales > Micromonosporaceae > Micromonospora > Micromonospora sp. DT62. Next base: position 181,380 of record NZ_JBNCOB010000001.1, on the reverse strand, counting down.
TTGCGCCGCGGCCCACCTGCACGACACCTCCTGCTGGGTCCACGACCTCGGCGCCCCGCAGCACCTGGAGGTGGTCGCCGAACTCGGCTACGAGTTCGCGATCGACGGCGACCGGATCGTCCTCGCCGAGGGCACGACCGGCGACATCAACTTCCTCCGGATGCTGACCCGCGCGGAGATCTACGTCGAGGACCTGAAGAGCAACTACAACCTGCTGACGATCCCCACCGGCGAGCGCAAGCTCGAGGCCACGTCCTCGTGGTTCGCCTGGTCGGAGAACATCGACGTCTGCCTCGACTGCAACTACTGCATCATCAAGCAGATCGAGTACCTCAAGAAGATGAAGGTGCAGATCGGCGTCCACCCCACGCGACTGACGCAGATCGTGGAGCGCGCCGGTCGCCGGATCGACCTGACCAGCTTCCGCAAGACGAAGCTCAAGGCCTCCCAGCCCGCCGACGCGCGCCATCTCTACGAGAACGTCCGGGTCGCGAAGCCGTGCTTCACCCACCGGTACGACGCGCAGCGGGAGAGGTCCGCAAGCCGCGAGGCACTGCCGGCGGCAGGCTGAGCGGAGACAGCGACGGCGTCCCGTCGCCGGTGCCGGGCCGCGCCGGCGACGTGGACGCGCGCCGGCGCCGGCTCCGCGGCGACGGTGCTCTGACGGACGGTGGAAGCGCAATGAACCCTGATCGGAGCGGCATGCTCATCACCATCGACGGGATCGACGGTTCGGGAAAGTCGACCCTGGCATCCGCGCTGGCCGCGCACCTGAGCGCGGCGGGACGACCGGCCGTCGTGCACCGCCCGGTGAACGCCGGACAGGACGGGCTGCCCGCGCTGCGGCGCGTCGCCTCGTTCGCCGGGACCCGGGACGCGGGGGTCGCCGCCGGACTCGACATCTACGCCCTGCACCTCACCTACGCGTTCGTGGCGTACGCGGTCGACGAGGTCGTACCCGCCCTCGCGGCCGGAACGACGGTGATCTGCGACCGGTACGTCACCTCGCACCGGGCGAACCAGGCGGTGTTCGGTGTCGACCTGTCCAGCGTCGAGCCCCTGCTGCGGTCCCTGCCGGCCCCCGACCACGAGTTCCACCTCCGGCTGGCCCCCGAGGACGCGAAGAGACGGATCGCCCTGCGGGCCGGCGCGGCGGGTGTGTTCGACGGCGGCGATCTCCTGGCCCGGGCCGCCGAGGCGTTCGACGCGGCGGCGGACGGCAAGGCCCACCGCATCGACGCCTCGGCGGATCCCGACGCGATCCTCCGTACGGTGGTCGCGATCCTGGACGGGGGAGCATGACGGTCTCCACCGCGCCGGTGCCGGTCTTCGTCGCGCTGCCCGACTGCGACCAGCCGCGGTTGTGGATCCCGGGATCCTCGGTGGCCGGGGTGCTGATCGTCCCTGGCATCGGTGAGCCGCGTGCCGGCATCAACTACCTGTGGGCGGAACTGGCCGCCGCCCTGCACGCCGTCGGGGTCGGGTCCGTGCGCATGGAGCTCGACGGCTGCGGCGAGGTTGCCGGTGTCCGCTCACCGGCCCGTTGGGTCCGGCAGGTCGGCTCGGCCGTCGGCTTCCTGCGTGAGCGCACCGACCGGGTCGTCGTCGTCGCGCGGGGTGCCGGCACGCTGGTCGTCGGCACCGGCCCGGACCACCTCCTGGCCGTCCGACCCACACCGATGGCCACGCTGTCCCGGCTGCGGGAGCGCCCTTCGGCCGGCCCGGTGCCGGCAGCCGCGGACGCCGCCGGGCCGCGGGACGAGGACCTCGAGGACCTCGGGTACGAGTCCCGCTGCCCGCCCGCCGGGCAGCTGACCGGCAGCGAGCTCGCGGAACTGTACGACGTGGGGCGGGAGGCGCGGGCACCGGACGAGACCTGGTTCGCCGACGCGCCCACCCACCTGACGACGGAGCAGCGGCGGCAGCTGATCGCACGTGTCCTGTCCATCGTTGACTGATCACCTGACCTGGAGGCCGCCGATGTGGCGACAAGACGACCTGGACTCCTTCGCCAGCCAGCTCTATCCGGACGACGAGGTGGCGCAGGCACGGGCGAGGGAGGAGCTGCTGAGCGCGGCGGCGTCGCTCCGGGACGCCCAGGACGAGCTGCGGCGTTCGATCGCCGAGACGTCGATCGCGTGCCTGCGCGGATTCCTGGGCGACCAGGTGTGCGAGGACCTCGACCGCCACCTGCGCGAGCAGACCCCGATCGTGATCGAGAAGGTCCACGCCGAGCAGGGCCGCTGGCAGATCGACCTCATCGACAACGAGTACATCCCGATCGCCGAGACCAAGGCGGGGGACCCGTTCTCGGTGCTCTGCCTGTCTCCCGGCTTCATCGCCGCCATCGCCGAGATGTCCGGGTTCGGGGAGACCGTCGTGACCACGCGCAGGTGGGTCAACAGGTACGGCGCCGGTGACTCGATAACCCCGCACGACGACACCACCGGCGACTTCCAGGTGATGATCTGCACCACCGCCCCGCCCGGCGAGTACGGTGGCGCCCTGGTGTTCGAGAACGGCACCGAGGCGACGCTCCAGCGGGGTGACCTGCTCGTCATGCGCCACGCCGACCTGGTGCACTGGACGACGCCCCTGCGCGACGACGTGCCTTCCCCCCGGGCCACGGCGACCTGCCGCTACTACGTCGAGGGCGGTCGCCTGCCGCGCAGCAGGGTCTACGACCACTCGCTCGTCGGCCCGAAGACGGGGAACCGGAAGGACGCTTGAGACGCGCGTGACGGCCGAGCAGCGACGAGAGGAACAGGGATGCTGGAGGACGCCGAGGTCGCCCGGCTGGCGGGCATGTCCATCTGGGAGCAGCTCGACGAGCTGATCACCGCTGGGACGATCACGATCGACCGGCCGCGAGGCACCCCGCACCCGAAGGTCCCCGAGTACGTCTACCCGATGGACTACGGGTACGTGGACGGCACCGACGGCGGGGACGGCTCGGGGATCGACGTGTGGGTGGGGCGGTCCCCCGGTCTCCGCGCCACCGCGCTGATCTGCACGTACGACGCCGTGAAGCGGAACTCGGAGCTGAAGGTCGCCTGGGACTGCGTCGGATCGGAGATCGACGTGATCGAGGCGTTCTACGCCCCCCAGCCGCAGGCGGTCCTCGTCGTCCGGCGCGGCGACGAGGGCGCGTCCGGTCCCCGGGAGCCGTGATGTCGACCCGTACCGACTTCACCGTCGCCATGGGCGCGGACGAGTGGGTGGTGTGCGCACTCGAAGAACCGGCGGAACCCTGGTGCCTCGTGCTGATCTGCCACGGGCTCACCGGCGACATGTTCGGTCCCGGCGGTATCCAGCGGGACCTGGCCGCCACGCTCGTCGCCGACGGAGCGGCGGTGGTGCGGTTGGAGACCCGGGGAGCCGGTGACGCCTCCCGGTCCGCGGACCATCCGGTCATGTCCAGCATGGTCGAGGACATCGGGGCCGTCCTGGACGCGGCACCGCTGCGGCACCTGCGGCGGTTACCCCTGGTCCTGTGCGGCATGAGCCTGGGGGCGCTGGCCGTCGCGGAGGCCGCCCGCGGCCTCGAATCCGCCCGGGGCGTCGTCAGCATCTCCAGCGACCTGGCCGACGGCGACCGGCGGCCGTGGCCGGTGAACTGGTCGCGGGCGGCCGAGCACGCCCTGCCGGGCGCCTTCATGGCCGACCTCGCCGGGTTTCGGCCCCGGGGCGCGCTGCTCGCCCGGCGGGTGCCGGTCGCCGTCGTCGTGGGCGGGCAGGACCGGGGCGCCGAGACCGTCCCGGAGCTGCGCGCCGAGGGCGTCGAGGTGGACCTCGTGCCCGGTGCCGACCACCTGTTCCGGGACGCCGCGGCGCGGGCCCGGCTGTTCCGCAGCGTGTCCGCCCGTGTCAGACAGTTCGCCGCCCGAGACTAAGGATCAGATCGATGTTGGACATGCGCCTCGACTCCATCCGCGGCTGGTTTCCGGAGACCGACCAGATCCTGTTCGACTGGCTGCTGGAGCACCAACTCCGTCACGGCGTGCGCGGGCATCTCGCCGAGATCGGGGTGTACCTCGGCCGCACCGCGATCCACCTGGGGCGCCACCTGCGGCAGGACGAGACCCTCACCGTGTGCGACCTGTTCGAGTCACCGGCTCCCGACGAGGAGAACCAGCGGGAGATCGACGACTACGGTCACTACGGCGACACGGTGTCGGTGGCGGCGTTCCTGGCCAACTACGGCGCGTTCCACGCGAAGCCGCCGGTCGTGATCAAGGACGATTCGGCCCGGATCTGCGACGCGGTGGAGGCCGCCGCCTTCAGATTCGTCCACGTGGACGCCTCGCACCTCTACGTCCACGTCCGCCAGGACATCGCGTCCGCGCGGCAGATGCTCACCGCAGCCGGCGTCGTCGTCGTCGACGACTATCGCGCCCGGCATTCCCCCGGGGTCGGCGCCGCGGTGTGGGAGGCCGTCCTGCTGCACGGCCTGCACCCGCTCATGGTCACCGAACGCAAGTTCTACGGGACCTGGTGGCCCAACGAGCCGCTCCAGGAGTCGCTCCTGGAGTTCGTCTCCTCGCACCCGACCATCACCGCGGACATCCAGCAGGTGGCGGGCCACCGCCTCATCCGCCTGATCCACCCGGAGGCACCGGCCTGACGACGGCGTCGCCGTCCCGGTCGTCGACGAGCATCGCGAACGGGAACCGGTCATGCTGCAGGCACAGCGGAAGGTCGTCGGCGTGGGTGCCCGGGTAACCCCGTCGGACGCCCTCCACCAGGTCGGCCGCTGCCACGGAGCGCGCGGCCCGGTGGACGAACGGGGCGGCGTCCACCGTCGGGTCCTCCACCAGCGCGGCGATGTACTCGGCACAGGCACGGTCCTCGTCGGCGTGCCCGCCGTCGCCGGTGACGAGGTACGTGACGTCGGCGGGTCGGTGACGGCGCAGCTCACGGGCCGTCGCCCCGGCCACGACGAAGCTGGCGCAGATCACCCGTGCGGCGTGCCTGGCGGCGAGGGCACCCACCGTGCCGGAGGTCGTCGTCTGGATGACGGTCCGCCCGGCGAGGTCGAGCCTCGACACGAGACCCGGCGAGTTGACCGTCCCGAACCCGGGGGCCGGAGGACCGTCCTTCACCGCGAGGGCACCGGGGTAGCGCTCCTTGAGGGCCAGGGCCCGGTCGGCGTCCGCCGCCAGCACGATCCGCTCGGCGCCTCGCGCGAACGCCCACGCCGCCACGGTGAACGCCCGGATGACATCGACGACGACCACGGTGTCCAGGGTGTCGGCCAACTCCTGGACGCCGACGAGACGCGACGTGCCCGGCGGACTCACGTACCGTCTCCTCCCGTCGGTGGCGCGGCCACCATACCGACCGTCGACGACCCGGCCGTCGGGTGCCCGTCGGGACGCGACCATCGAGGAGTCGGAGGCGAGCGTTCCGGCCCCGGCGCGGGGCTGACTACGGGAACAGCCACGTCATCGCCTCCAGGCCCTTGCTCACGTATGCGTCCTGCCCGGTGTCGATTCCGTGGAACATTTCCTCGAACAGGGTGCACCGGGCGTAGAAGACTGCCCGGTCGTGCAGCCCCAGGCGGTCGGGCCCAGGCGCGTCGTACCTGGTCAGGGCGAGGTCGAGTGCGGGTGGGCCAAGGTCACGACAGATCAGGCCGAAGTCGTACGCAGGGTCGGCGACGGCGGCGTCACCCCAGTCGATGATGCCGGTGACCGTACCGTTGTCGGGATCGACCAGGACATGTTCGATGCCGAGATCGTTGTGGCTGAACGTGAGGGTGTGCGGCTCCGCCGGTGGGGTTGACTCGAGGAATGCCTCGACGACCGGACGATGTCGAGGCGGGACGTGTTCGCCGACAGTCGTGTAGAACTCCGCGGCCTCGCGGCGCCACTCGGTCAGCGGCGTGTCGTCGCTGTCGACCAGTCCGGCGACATGGTCGGCTGGGATGGCGTGGAGAACGCGGAGAAGGTCGCCCAGGGCGATCGCGACCGACGGAATCAGCGCTGCGCGCGATGCCTGAGGAATCGACAGAAGTGGGCGGCCGTGCAGTTTGGGGTACGCCAGGACGCCGAGTTCGGGCGCCGCGAACAAGGGTCGGGGTACAGGTAGCGGTGAGTCGGGTGCGACCGTCTTCAGTAACTGACATTCACGGGTCACGCGGCCCTTGCGCTCGTTGGCGTCGGGGTCCCTGGAGATTCGGACCACGAGGTCGTCGTTCACCTCGTACGTGATGTTGTCCAGGCCCGCCCCGAGGAGGACGACTGACCTGACGTGCATGTCGGGCAGGTGGGCGGACACCAACTTCCGCACGGTCTGGGGATCGTCCCGCCCCGATGTGGACTCGGCGGCGGCCGGTCTCGCTGGTGTGGCCGGCTCCATCACCGGCCCGACCGGCGCACGTCGACGAACCTCTCGGCGACGAGCTGTTCGAGCAGCTCCACGACACCCTCCCGCACCTCGTCGGGCGGCGCGTCGTAGTCGGTCGCCAACCGGTCGACGATTTCTCCCACGGTCCGTGTCCCGTCGAGCAGCTGCCAGACCTCGGCGGCCACGTCCGACAACTGGAGTTGCCGGACGCGTCTGGCCACCACCAGCACCCCGCCCACGTTGCGGACGCGTACGTCGAGGCGGCGGGCGAGAACGTCGTCGGTCCCGGGGATCCGACGCGGGTCGCTCACAGTTCGACACCCATGCTGATCCGCTGGCAGAGCTCAAGCACCGAGTTGATCCACTTCTCCGGGGCGGCCAGGTCGTAGTCCCGCATCGTCTCGAACGCGAGGTACTCGTCGTAGCGCAGCAGCGGCGGGTCGACCAGGGCCATCCGGCGGGCACGCCACTTGGGCTCGTCGACGTCCCCGCCGGCGCAGAGCAGGGCCTGCACGGCGTGCGCGAAGGCCCACTTCGCGGCGATCGTGGCGCTGCCGGTGTCGCCGGACTCCAGCATCCCGACGGCGTCCTCGGTGGCGCTGTCCATGGCGTCCAACGCCTCGGTCACGACCATGAGTCGCAGGGCCGAAGCGGCGAGCTGCGCCCGACGCTCGGCGACCCAGTCCGCGCCCGCGAGGACCACCGCGTGTTGCAGGCGGATGGGGAAGGAGATCTCGGCCCAGGTGTCACCGGCGTGCGCCCTGCCGTCGCGGAACAGCTCCGGGTCGAGCCGTGCGATCAGTTGGTCGACCTGCCGCTCCTGCCAGTAGCGGACCTCGAGGGGGATGTCCCCGAAGGCGGTGATGGCCGCCGGGACGCTGGGCGGGTCGAGCCCCACCCGCACCTCCTGGTCGCACTGCCCGCCCCACCGCTCCCCGGTCACCACGTAGAGGTCGATGTCGCTGTTGTTGTGGGTGAAGCCTCTGGCTCGGGAGCCCATCACGAACGCCGCCAGCAGGTCGTGCGGGAGCAGTTCCGCCTGCGCCAGCTGGTCGAGCAGCCCCTCGTAGTCGTTCATGATGCGCCTCTCCTCGTGATGGTGGGGTTGCGGCCGGGCCGCCCGGTGGACCGGGCCGGGGTGTCTGGTGCCGCCGCCGAGCCGTCGGCTCAGGGCGTCGGAGCGTACGCCCGATGGTGCAGGAGCCCGCTGGCGGCGAAGGCGTCGGCGATCTCGACGTGCGCGAACGCGTCCAGCTCGGCGAGGTAGCGCACCGTCGTCGCGGCGGCCCGGCCGACGTCCTCGGCGACCGCAGCGGTGGGGTAGGACTCCACGACCACCTGCTCGACCTCGGTGGGGGAGAGGCCGACGGCGAGCAACGCGTCCACCGTGGCCCGGTGGTCCGGTGCGAGGAACGCGTGGATGATCTCGGGCAGCAGCCGGCCGATGCGGACGTGCTCCGAGGCGGACAGCGAGCGCCAGAAGACGGTCAGCACGTCCCGGAAGTAGCTGTGGTGGCGTCCCTCGTCCTCGGCGTGGTCCCGGACGATCTGCCGCACCACGGGAGCGACCCGCCGGTCGTTCGGGATGATCGACAGGATGGCGGAGATCAGGGTCTCGCTGACGACCGCGAACATCAGTGCCTCGGCGCCGCGCAGCCCCGGATCGAGCCGGGACCTGACCCGGTCGAGCCGCTCCACGAACGCCGGCGTGGCCCGGTCGTCCGGGGGTACGCCGGTGCGGGCGGCGATCTCCTCCTGCAGGGTGTAGGAGAACTGCGCGTGCCACGCCTCGTCGGTCACGATCTTGTAGGCGTCCGCCCGCATCTCGGCCGGAAGCACCAGGCCGGAGCGGCCCCGGCTGATGCTCGACGCGACCGGGATCACGGCCAGCTGCTCCAACTCCACCGTGAAGTGCAGGTACTCGTGCAGGCGCCGGACCAGTAGCTCCTGCGCGACCTGCGGACCCTTCGCCGCGACGAGCGGGTGGTCGAGGACGGGCACGTGCTCGGGCGGGAAGTAGACGCTGTCGTCCGGCGCCTGTTCCGTCCTTGGCCAGGGCTTCACCCGCACACTGGCCCGCTCGTCCCACCTGCCGAACCGGCTCCGGTAGCGGAAGTCCGGCGCCGGGTGCTCGCCGCGCGGCCCGTGGAGCGTGACCAGCTCGGCGAGCGCCTGGCGGCGGTAGGTGGTGAGCGGATCCAACTAGATCACCGCCTGCGCGGCGATCCGCCGGCAGAGCGCGAGAACCTGGTTGGCGTACACGTTCGGCTGACCCACGTCGTAGCTGCGCATCGTCTCGAGGTCCCAGTACTCCTCGAAGGACACGACGTCCTGGGTGGACTGCGCGAACGCGCGGGCCCGCCACTTCTCGTAGACGCCGAGGTGACCGTGCATGGCGAGCAGGGCGTCGACGTGGGCGCCGAGCGCCATCCGCGCGGACAGCACGGCGCTGTACGAGTCGCCGGCCTCCAACTGCCCGACCACGTCCTCCACGAGCCGCTCGCCGATGGCCAGCGCCCGGGTCACCACGACGGACCGGAACGCCGACGCGGTCACCTGGCGCTGCCGCCGGGACAGCCACTCGGGTGGGGTCAACGAGATCCCGTGGGTGATCCGGGCCGCGAACTCGACCTCCCAGTGCGTCAGCAGCTCCGAGTCGGCGTGGCTGCGGTCGAGCGACCGCCAGGACAGCTTGTGCATGAGCTGGTCGACCTGGAGGTCGAGCCAGTACTCCACGTCCCACCGCCAGCCCCGCACGTAGAGGTGCTTGACGGGCACGGCGCAGGGATCGAGAGCGACGGGAACGCGGGAACTCGGTGGGATCTCGACCGGGGCGTCGGTGACGACGTAGATGTCGAGGTCGCTGCCGGGATTGCCCCACCCGCGCACCACCGAACCCGCGACGAAGGCGGCCCGGGCCCCGTCGGGCAGCACCTTGTGCTCACGCAGCGTCCGCAGGATGTCCTCCGGCGCCGGCGGACGGGTGGCGGTGCTCACGAGCGCAGGCCGGGGGCGACCGGTACGAGTGTCTCGGGCTCCCGGGCGCTCTCGGGGGCGGGCTCGATCAGCCCGGCGTTCAGCGCCTCGACGAGCAGTGGGCGCATCTCGTCGAACGACCACCCGGTGGCGGCGGCGAGCTCGCCGAGGCTCCGGCTGCCGTCCATCGCGTTGAGCGTGTCGATCCACTGCTGGTACTCGCCAGCGTCGAGTTCGTACTCGATCACCCCGTTGCGCGCCAGGTACCACTCGCCGGGGTGCCGGCCGCTGCGCAGCAGGAGCGCGTCCGGGCTGAGGCGGAAGGTGGCGAACGGGCCGAGCTCGACCGGTGCCAGCAGGGTGGCCTCCAGCCGGGGCGCCTGGGCGTCCCAGTCGTCGATCTCGACCGACGGTCGGGGCGGCGACGGCGGGCGCCACTCGACGACCGGCGGGGGCAGCTCGTGGGTCATGGCGTCGAGCAGACCCAGGTTGACCAGGCGCAGCAGCAGCTCGACGTTGCCCGCTACGGGGTCGGACTCGGCGTCGGCCAGCGCCGCCCGTAGCGCCACCGGGTCGATCAGCTGCCTGGCGGTGGGCGAGGACAGCGCGTGCTCCACCAGGGCGCCGCCGTCCTGCCGGAGCATCCGCTGCAGCATCCGGTAGGTGTGCGCGGTGCCCGGGCCGTAGAAGAAGGGCACCTTGGGGCGGTTGACGATCTCGGGCGGCAGGACGTCGCGCAGCCCGTGGCGCAGGATCGTCTTGTCCCAGAGCAGGGCGCGTCGCCGCGCCACCGGGATGGACGTCACGAGTTCCACCAGCCGGTGGTCGAGGAAGGGCACCCGCGCCTCGACGCCGCTTCCCGCCGCCGTGCGGTCCTCGTGCCAGCAGTTGTACTGGTTGATCTTCCGGTGCTCGTGGTGGAGGTAGTCCCGGTACGGATCGTCGACGCGGGACCCGGTGAACAGCTCCACCGCCCCGTCGGTCAGCAACGGTGCGGAGAACATGCTCCACCATGGGGTCAGCTCGGGGCGGTGGAGCAGTGCCCCGTTGCCCCGCATGCGTCGCAGACTGCCGGCGAAGACGTCCCAGTCGCCGTCCTCGCCGGTGAACTCCATGCTGTAGCCGCCGTTGAACTCGTCGCTCGCCGCGCCCAGCAGCATGCCGCGCAGCTCCGGGCGGACGGCCTTGGCGTAGCGGTGCAGCTCGTGCTTGTAGTAGACCTCCGGCCCGCACGTCGGCGACTCCGCGAGCCACACCAGCCGGCGCCAGTCGTCCGGCTGCGGCACGTGGTCCTCGGCGAAGAGGACCTGGTGGTGGGGCAGCCCGATGTCACGGGCGACCCGCGTGGCGTGCTCGGCGTCGCCGTTGAGCAGCGTCGACCCGCTGAGCACGGAGAACGTGTGCATCTGGGTCGTACGGGCGGCCAGCGCGGCGACCGCGGCCGAGTCGATCCCGCCGCTGAGGAACAGCCCGAGTTCGCTGTCGGACGTGGCGCAGTAGGCCACCGACTCCGTCAGCAGCTCCACGTACGACGCCGCGAGTTCGTCGTCCGAGGCGTCCATCCGCTCGTGCGCCGCGGGCAGGGTCCAGTACCGGTGCGTCGAGCGACTGCCGGTGGTGAGGTCGATCGTCACGATCGTGCCGGGGGCGACGGACTCCACGTCGCGGAAGAACGTGGCGGGGGCGCCGGGGGCCAGCGCCGGGTTCGCCGTCACGAACGGGCTGGTCAGCGCCTCCTCCCAGTTGACCTGCCGAGGGGTCGCCGGGTCGGCGAAGAGGGCCTTGATCTCCGAGGCCAGCACGATGCGGTCGGCCGTCTGGTGGAAGTACAGCGGCTTGATGCCGAAACGGTCGCGGGCCAGGACGAGCTGGTTCCGGCGGCGGTCCCAGAGGATGATCGCGAACATTCCGCGCGTCTCGTCGAGGAAGGAGAGTCCGCGCTCGGCGTACAGGTGGGCGAGGACCTCACAGTCCGACGCGGTGCGCAGGCGCGGCCGCTCGCGCAGCGAGGCGACGAGGTCCCGGTGGTTGTACACCTCGCCGTTGGCGATCAGTACGACCTGCTCGTCCTCGCTGTACAGGGGCTGGTCGCCGTTGTCGACCCCGGTCAACGACAGCCGGGTGAACGCCATGCTCACCGGGCTGTCCAGCAAGAGGTCGGACGCGTCGGGACCGCGGTGGGCCACCCTGCGTCCCATCGCCCGCAGGGTGGCGTGGTCGGTAGGGGTCACCGGGGCGCCGCCGAATCGGGCGATGCCAGCAAGTCCGCACATGGGGGGTCCTCGTCACGATGCCAGGTGGTCGACGTGGTGGGGGCGGTGTCCGCGGGACGCGGACACCGCCCCGGCTCATCAGGCGTTGGCCCGGAGCATGCTGTTCACGGTGACCGTACCAGCGGTCGGGCGGGTGAACTTCTTCATGATGTTTCCTCCTCTCGGACGTCCATTGCGGACCAACGTAGGAGGCTGGGTGTGGCGGCGGAAGTCATTCGGCCACCGCCGAATCTGTGAGGGAATCGACAGGCCCTTGCCGATGTCACCATCGGTGTGATCATGATGAATCGATGTTCGGCCACCACGTGTGTCCTGGCCGGGCCGGTGCCGCCCGCCCGCGCCCGTCGTCCACAGGGGGGATACGCCTGTGGTGACGATCGAGGTCGGCGCCGAGGCCCTCGGCGGGATCCGGCTTGCCGGAAGTCCACTGTGGGAGACCATCGGCAGCCTCGTCCTCCTCGGCAGGCACCGTGACGAGGTGCCCTGGCCGTACGGCGCCTGGGCGCGGCGGTGCCGGATCGACCCCGAGGTCATGGCCCTGGCCGGATCGCTGGCGTCCGTGTCCCCGCCGCTGCCGAGCTTCCTGACGCCGCCGCCCCGACCGGGGATCTCCGACATCGCCGAGGAGCTGGATCGGCTCCGGACGGTGCCGCCCGCCGAGATCGAGGCGGACGCCGGTGAACTTCCCGCCGCGGATCCCTTCGTCCGGCAGTTCGCCAGGGATCCGGAACGCTGCCGCGACCGCTACGCGGATCTCCTGCAGGCGCACTGGGAGACGAACCTCGGCGAGGTGTGGGGCGCGATGCGTACCCTCGTCGAGGAGGAGGCCCTCACCCGTGGTCAGTGCCTGGTGACGGACGGGCCCCGCCGTGTCCTCGGTACGCTCCACGACCGCATCCGGTGGCAGGACGACACGACGCTGACGGTCGCCGGCGGCCCGGAACAGGCCTTCACCGCCGTCGCGGAGCAGATGGTGATCGTGCCGCTGACGTTCGGGCGCCACGCGGCCATGTTCTTCGTCCACGATCCGCGACGCGTGGTGATCGCCTACCAGGTGCGCGGCGCGTCGGTCCTGTCGTTGGCCCAGGAGCCCCGACGCCCCGTCGAGCACCCGGCGGGCGACCCGCTGGGCCTGCTGATCGGGCACAGCCGGGCGGCGCTCATGCGCGCGGTCGAGGTGGCGGCCTCGACCACGGCGCTCGCGGCCCGGCTCGGCCTGGCCGCGAGCACGGTGTCCCAACACCTCTCGACGCTGATGGCCTCCGGGATGGTGGACCGCCGCCGCCAGGGCAACCGCGTGCTCTACCAGGCGAGTCCGCTGGGCGCGGCGCTGGTCAGAGAGGCCACCGGGCCGGGCGGCCCGGGCGGCCGGGCCGCCGGTCAGGTGTAGGTCCCGGCCGAACTATGGTCGGGACCATGACTCCGGACACCGGCAACCGCGACGACTGGACCACGCCCGGGACGTTCGAGGTCGCCCCCGGCGTCCACCGCGTGCCGCTGCCGCTGCCGAACGACGGCCTGCGCGCGGTGAACGTGTACGTCCTGCGCGACGACGACGGTCTCGTGCTCGTCGACTCCGGGTGGGCGATCGCCGAGGCGCGCTCCGCGCTCGACGCGGCGCTGAAGGAGCTGGACTGCTCGCTGGGGGACGTGCGCCGGTTCCTCGTCACGCACGTGCACCGGGACCACTACACGCAGGCCGTGCACCTGCGCCGCGAGTACGGCATGCGGGTGAGCCTCGGCGCCGGCGAACGCGAGAGCCTTGCGGTGTCCATGACGCCGCACCGGAACCCGCTCGCCGAGCAGCTCGGCCGCCTGCGGCTGCTGGGCGCCGGCGAGCTGGCCGACACCCTGGCGGGGCTGACCGGGACGCGGCTGAGCACCGAGGACTGGGAACTGCCGGACGACTGGTTCCACGACGGTCAGCAGATCAGGCACGGCGAGCGCACCCTGCACGTCGTCGAGACGCCGGGCCACACGCGCGGGCACGTCGTCTTCCACGACACCGGCTCGCACCTGTTGTTCGCCGGTGACCACGTGCTGCCCACCATCACCCCCTCGATCGGCTTCGAGGCCGCACTGTCCGCGAACCCGCTCGGCGACTTCCTGGCATCGCTCGCGCTGGTGCGCCGCCGACCGGACGCGCGGCTGCTCCCGGCGCACGGGCCGGTGACCCCGAGCGTGCACGCGCGGGTCGACGAACTCGTCGCGCACCACGGCGCGCGGCTCGACGAGACGGAGGCCGCCGTGGCCCGGGGGGCGAGTTCGGCGTACGAGGTCGCCGCGCGGCTGCGCTGGACCCGGCGGGAGCGCCGGCTGGCTGACCTCGACGTGTTCAACGCGATGCTCGCCGTCACCGAGACGGCGGCGCACCTGGAACTCCTGGTCGCCCAGGGCCGCCTGACCCGGTCCGACGTCGACGGGCTGCGCCGCTACGGCACCGCCTGACCCCGCCGGGCCCGCCCGTGCCGGGCGCGTGGCGTGCGGCCGGGTCAGCGCGGCGCACGGGGGTGCCCCTACGATGCGGCGTATGGCGCTGTTGCACCGGGCGGAGATGCGCCCCACGAAGTTCGCACTCCTGGCGGCGTGGCTGCCCGGCCGACCGTGGTACCAGGGGCCGGCCGGCGCCGACGTCGAGCGCGTGGCGGCCTACCGGTTCGACGATCCGGCCGGCGCCGTCGGCGTCGAGACGCTGCTCGTCAGGGCCGGCGACGGGCCGATCCACCAGGTCCCGCTGACCTACCGCGACGCGCCCCTCGACGGCGGCGACGACTGGCTCGTCGGCACCACCGAACACTCCGTGCTCGGCCGCCGCTGGGTGTACGACGCGTGCGCCGACCCCGTCTACGCCGCGACGCTGGCGGCGGCCGTCCTCGCCGACGCCGGGCAGGCGGAGGAGTTCTTCGAGGCCGACGGCCAGCGGGAGTACCGCGAGCTGTCGATGACCATCGCCGGCAGCGGCACCCGGGGCGCCGAGGTCCCGCCCGTCGGCGCCGTGCGGCGCGTGGTGGAGGAGGACCTCACCCTCATCGTCACCGACTCCGTGGAGTTGGCCGTCGTGCGCCGCCCCGACGGCGGCACCGCGTCGGAGGGCGCCGTGCTGACCGGCACGTGGAGCGGCCAGCCGAGCCCCCTGCCGCTGGCGTACGCCCGCCGGCGCTGACGGGACGCACCGCCGGCTCGGGGCAGCGCGCCGCGTACTGCCGATCCTGCGCGCGCGGGCTGTGGCGGCACCCGGCCGGCGAGGCCCAGCCGGTGCAGCCGAGGAGCCTGCCGTTCGTGCCGGAACCCGCCGGCGCGCGGTGACGACCCCGCCCCAGGCGGACCGGCCGGCGGATCCGGCCGGGCCCGCCGGCCTGTCCGGTCCGTCCGGGGCGCGGGCGGACGGATCAGGCGCGGGCGCGGCCCGTGGAACGACGGGACAGGGAACTCGGCGCGTTGACGCCGGCGTTGTCGCTGACCCCGATGCCCAGCCGCTCGACCAGCTCGCCGCCGAGCCAGGCCGTCATCCCGGACAGGAGGATGCCCGCGAAGCTGCAGATCAGGGCCAGGGCGTTCGGCTCCCAGTTCGTCGCGGAGGCCCGCGCCAACCAGCTCACCGCGAACAGCAGCAGCACGACGACGTTGCCCATGCCGTGGATCGCGCCCACCCGCTTGGCGCGGGTGCCGGACGGGATGGCCCGCCAGTCCGTGAAGCCGAAGACCGCCGCGAGCAGGCCGCCGATGACGCCGGCGCCGATGGTGTACGCGGCGGAGATCTGGAATCCGGCGCGGTCCGTGATCAGGTACAGGATGTCGAAGATCACCGCCGTGGCGAGCAGTCCCAGCGGGAAGACGATCATCATGGGATGGATCCCGTGGCCCAACGCCTTGGCTCGACTCTCCACCGTGACCTCCCGACAGACGGATGCTGGCCGCGCGGGATACCCCTCTCAGGCGCGGGTACACCTACCGGTACCTGCCTTGTCGGTGGCGCCGGCTATGGCGTCCCGTACGGCGAAGGCGGAACGGCGGGTCCCACGGGCGCGTGCCGGCCGACCGCCTGCCGGTCGGCCGGTCCCCCGACGGAGGACCGGCCGCGACACGCCGGTGTGGCGAGGTCAGCCCCAGATGGCGGTCGCCCACTCCGGGTGGTCGACGAACGGGTTACGGTTGCCCTGCCAGCGCTCGTAGATCCGCTGGTTGCGGCGCTTCTCGAAGGTGTCCGGCGGGTCGGCCTGGTTCCACTGGAGCAGCACCGACATCTTGCCGTGGTACGGCGCGCTGCCGTTGTTGACCGACTGGTTCAGCTCCAGGTTGGGCCAGCCGTCGGTGCCCTCGTACCGGATCGCCATGTACATCAGCATGCGTGCCACGTCGCCCTTGACCGCGTTGCGCGGCTCCCACGAGTCGGCGTCGGTGTAGCAGCCCGGCGCCTCGGCGACGGGGCTGCCGCCGGTGTCGAAGTCCTTGTTGCCGCGCGTCGAGTTGACCGAGACGTCCTCCGGCCGGAGGTGGTGGACGTCCGTGCCCGGGCCGGTCGCGGTGCCGAAGTCGCCGTGCGACTTGGCCCAGACGTGCTCGCGGTTCCAGTCGTTCACGCCGCCGCCGTTGCTGCTCTTGCTCTGCGACCGGCCGGTGTTGAGCAGGATGACGTTGTTGGTGTTGGCCGGGTCCTGGTCGGTGTCCTTCAGCGCCTCCCACACCTGGTCGTAGGAGAGCTTCGTCTGCACCTTGATGATCGTGTGCAGCGAGCTGCGCAGCGCCGTGCCGGACTTGCCGATCGCGTTGGCGTAGTAGGTGGAGTCGTAGTCGCCGCCGGGTACCGGGGTGCTCGTCGGGACCGGAGTCGGCGACTGGCTCGGCGATGGCGTGGTGCCGCCGAGGGTCATCGCCGTCGGGTTCTTCAGGCCGCCGTGGCTGAAGTAGGCGGTGAGCGCACCGGTGGCGGTGATCCGTTGGCCCCGCAGGCCCGGGTTGGTGAGCAGCCCGAACGTGCTCCGGTAGGCGGCGGTGACCTGGACGTAGAGCATCCTGCTCGCGCCGGTCTCGGCGGCCGTGTCGGCGATCGCGATCGCGGTGTCCGAGGTGAAGCCGGACCTGAGCACCGTCGTGGTGCTGGTCGGCTGGCCGATGACGTAGCCGGTCACGGCGGCCGTCCGGCCGTCCTGCGCGGCGAGCGCCTGGGCCACGGTAAGGGGGCCGGCGGCCGACGCCGCCGCCGTCACCGCCACGGGCGCCACCAGGACGACGGCCAGCGCGAACGCCATCGCCAGCCTTCTGGGGCCCGAGCGGGTACTGCTCGTCGTATTCATGAGCAGCGATGCTAGCGGGGCGCGGGTGAACAGCGGGAGATCGGGACCGCAACTTTTCGGCGCGGCGGCTGCGGCTGCCCGGCGCACGGCCGCGCCGGAGCCGGCTGCCAGGCGCGCCGGTGCCGGCTACCGGGGCGGCGGGCCCGCGCGCAGGTAGGTGAGGGCCGCCAGCACCCGGCGGTTGGTGTCGTCGCTGGGCGGCAGGCCGAGCTTCGCCAGGACGTTGCCGATGTGCTTGCCGATGGCCGCCTCGGTGACGTGCAGCCGGGCGGCGATCGCCGCGTTGGAGTGCCCCTCGGCGAGCAGCGTCAGCACCTCGCGCTCCCGGGCGGACAGGGCCGCGAGCGGGTCGCGCGGGCGGTGCAGCAGCCGCCGCACCACGTCGGGGTCGACGACCGTGCCGCCGCCGGCGACCGTACGCAGCTGCCCGGCGAACTCGGCGACCTCGGCGATCCGGTCCTTGAGCAGGTAGCCGACGCCCCGGCCGTCGCCGCTGGCGAGCAGGGCGGAGGCGTACTCGGCCTGCACGTGCTGGCTCAGCACCATGACGGCGAGCCGCGGCCGTTCGGCGCGCAGGTCGACGGCGGCCCGCAGTCCGTCGTCGTGCAGGCCGGGCGGCATCCGGATGTCGGTCACCACCAGGTCCGGCTCGTGCGTCCGGACCGCGTCGCGCAACTGCGGTGCCGTGCCGACGGCGGCGACCACTTCGAAGTCGAACCGGGCCAGCAGGCCGGCGAGGCCCTCGCGCAGGAGGACCTCGTCCTCGGCGAGCACGACGCGCGTCATCGGTGGCACGGCAACTCCACCCGGACGAGCGTGGGGCCACCGGGCGGGCTGGCGAGCAGCAGCCGCCCGTCGACCGCGGCGACCCGGTCGGCGAGGCCGGTCAGGCCGGTGCCCCGCGCCGGGTCGGCCCCGCCGTGGCCGTCGTCGGAGATCTCCACGACGAGTTCGCCGTCGGCCTGGACGAGCCGGACCTCGGCCCGGGTCGCCCCGGCGTGCCGGACGACGTTGCCCAGCGCCTCCGACACCACGAAGTACGCGGTGCTCTCGACGAGTTCGGGCAGCGGCCGCCCGAGGTCGGCCTGGACGGTGACCGGGACGGTGGCCTCGCCGGCCAGCTCCCGTACCGCGCCGGCCAGGCCGAGGTCGGTGAGGCTCTGCGGGCGGATGCCCTGCACGATCTGCCGGAGCTCGACCATCAGGTTCTTGGCCTGGTCGTGCGCCACGGCGAGCGGGGCGGCGGACGGGGACGGTGGTGAGCAGGTAGGCCAGCGCGCGCCACGGCCACGGGGAGAGCAGGTATCCGGGCCGGCGCAGCGCCTCGGCCAGGCACAGGGGACGAGCTGTCGTCATGCCGCTGACGCTAACCGTGGGTCACGCGCCGACCCAGCCGTCTGGAGGTAGTTCCCGGGTAGGGCCAGCACTACCCGGTGGCCGGCGGGCACCGCGCCGGGCCAGCGGCGGTCGCGACGGTGCGGCGCCCCGCCGGGGGTAGGCTGACCTGCGTGGATCACGAAGACCGCATCGCCCTCTTCCTCGACTACGAGAACCTCGCGCTGGGGGCCCGCGACCACCTCGGAGGCGTGGCCTTCGACTTCCGTCCCATCGCCGACGCCCTCGCCGAGCGCGGCCGGGTGGTGGTGCGCCGGGCGTACGCGGACTGGTCGTACTTCGACGAGGACCGGCGGATGCTCACCCGGTCGCATGTCGAGCTCATCGAGATCCCCCAGCGGATGGGGGCCTCGCGCAAGAACGCCGCCGACATCAAGATGGCCGTGGACGCGGTGGAGCTGGCCTTCGAGCGCGGGTACATCTCGACCTTCGTGATCTGCACCGGCGACAGCGACTTCACCCCGTTGGTCCACAAGCTCCGCGAGCTGAACAAGCGCGTCATCGGGGTGGGCGTGGAGAACTCGACCTCGGCGCTGCTGCCGCCCGCGTGCGACGAGTTCCTCTACTACGACCGGTTGGAGGGCGTCGACATCCCTCCCGCCCGGGGCCGGCGGGGCCGCCCGGCCCGCCTGCCCAGCCCCGACGTGCCGCGGGTGGAGCAGGAGCCCGAGCCCGAGCCGCAGCCGGCGGCCGAGGAGCCCGGCCGGGACGTCGACACGCTCGCCGTGTTCGTGGCGCAGACCGTCGCCGGCCTCCAGGGCAGTTCGAGCGGCGAGGTGACGGCCTCGACGTTGAAGCGCACCCTGCTGCGGAAGGACCCGACGTTCAGCGAGTCCGACTACGGGTTCCGCACCTTCGGCGAGCTCATGCGGCACCTCGCCCAGCACAACGTGGTCGAGCTGGCGGAGGGACCCGCCAAGGGCGACCCCGAGGTCTCCCTGCCCGAGCACGGCGACCGGGAGGTGGCGTTCGGGCTGCTCGGCTCGGTGGTGTCGGACCTCGCCGGAGACGAGGGCGCGGTGGCCCTCTCCGGGCTGAAGAACCAGCTGCGCCGGGCGCGGCCCGACTTCAGCGAGAAGAAGCTGGGTTACCGCAGCTTCCTCCAGTTCTGCAAGGCGGCCGCCACCAGCGGCGTCGTCGACCTGCGGTGGAGTCCGGAGGCCGACGACTACCTGCTCACCCCCCGGGCCGCCTGAGCGGCCGCCGCCCGGCGGCGTCGTTCCTGCTCTCGCTCGTGCCGATGCTCGTGCTGTTCTTCCTCGCCCAGCGGCACTTCGTCGAGGGCATCGCCACCACCGGCCGCGAGGGCTGACCGCCGCGCCCGGCCCGGCCCGTCGCACGGGCCGGGCCGGGCCTCGGCGGGTCAGGGGATGGTCACGCCGTACGCGGCGAGGATCTCCATGATCGGCTGGTAGTAGGTGGTGCCGCCGCTGGTGCAGTTGCCGCTGCCACCGGAGAGGATGCCGAGGACGGTGCCGGTGCCGGCGGCGTAGAGCGGCCCGCCGCTGTCACCCGGCTCGGCGCAGATGTTGGTGCGGATCAGGCCGGAGACGCTGCCCTGGGCGTAGTTGACGGTCGCGTTGAGCCCGGTGACCGTGCCGCAGCGCACCCCCGTCGTGGAGCCGCTGCGACAGACCGCCTGGCCGACGTAGGCGTTGCCGGCGCCGTTGATGGTGAGCAGGCCGGGGTACGTGTAGACGGCGCTGGGGTGGGCGACCAGGCTCGTGTAGCGGACCAGCCCGTAGTCGTTGCCGGGGAAGCTGCTGCCCGTCCGGCTGCCGAGGACGGTGGTCTGCGCGCTGTTGGCGTACCAGGTCGCGCCGGCGGCGGTGCAGTGGCCGGCGGTGACGAAGTAGTAGGTGGTGCCGCTGCGGACGTTGGCGCCGAGGGAGCACCGGCCACCGCCGCCGTAGATCGCCTGCCCGCCGGCGATGAGGATGCGCAGCTCGCCCGGCTCGTGCCGGAGCACCGCACCGGCCCGGGCGGCGGTCGCGCGCAGTGCGGCGACGTCCCGGGCGGAGACGGTGTCGTCGACGGTCAGGGTCATCCGGCCGGTGGCGGGGTCGAGCCCCCAGGCGGTGCCGGCGGTGCGGACCTGCGCGAGCGCGGCCGTGGCGCGGCCGGTGTCGTGGTCGGGGGCGGCCTCGCCGTGGCCGGGGGCGGCCTGGGCGGGTGCCGGCAGGCCGAGCAGCAGCGCGGCGAGCGGGAGCAGGGCGAGCGGGAGACGACGCATCGAACCTCCATAGATTCGTTTCTGTCGATTCCCTACAGGATCCACCCCCGGCGTGACACGGACAAGCGGCTCGTCGTGCCGGCGACCCGTCCGCGGTCCGGCTACGGCAACGGGTGGGAGATGCCCCGGGCGTGGTCGGTGAGGGCCGCGCCGACCACGGTCGCCTCCAGCGGCAGCATCTCCAGGCAGCGGCGTACGGCGGCGGCCATCAGGGCGTTCGGCACCCGCATCGACAAGGTGCAGTGCGGCACCCAACGCCCCGGCCGGTAGTGCTCGACCAGCCCGATCCCGGCCTCGGCCAGCCGGCCATGCACCCGCGCGTGGTGCGCGAGCAGTTCGGCGGTGGGGGTCGGGCCCAGCCACAGCACCCGGCCGACGAACTGCCCGGCATGCTCGAAGCTCAGCCGCAGCGGCGCGGCCACCACCGTCCCGCGCAACGCCGCCGCGACCCGCTCCGGATCGAAGCGGGTCGCGACGGCGAGTGAGACGTGTGGCCGGTGACGCTGCTCCAGCAGCGACCGCATGCTCTGCACGCCCTCGGACTCCAGCGCGTCCCAGAGCACCCGGATCCGCCGGGTGGCGTCGGTGTCCAGGTAGAGCTCCAGCGCCGCGACCACATGATCATCCTAGGGTCGCGGTGGTCACGGCACGACGACGGCCCGGCCCTCCAGCGTGCCGTCGCGCATCTTCCGGTACGCGAGGACCGCCTCGTCCAGCGAGAAGGTGCTGGCCTTCGGCTTCACCAGGCCCCGGGCGCCCAGTTCGAGCACCTCGATGAGTTCCGGCCGGCTGCCCCAGTACGTGGTCTGGATGCTCACCTCGTACGGCACCGAGAAGAAGCCCACCGGCAGGGTGCCGCCGCCGATGCCGACGATGGTGAGGTCGCCGACGGTGCGGGCGGCGGCGGCGCCGAGCGCGAGGGTCGGGTCGGCGCCGACGAAGTCCAGGACCACGTCGGCGCCCCGACCGCCGGTGGCCTGGCGGATCTCCTGGGCGGTGTCCGCGCCGGAGAGCATGGTGAGGTCGGCGCCGCACTCCTCGCCGAGCTTCAGCGCCTCCTCGCGGGTGTCCACCGCGATCACCCGGGCCGCGGTGGTCGCCTTGAGGATCTGCACGCCGACGTGCCCGAGCCCACCCACGCCGATCACCACGGCGGTGCTGGTCGGGCCCAGTTTCGACCAGGACCGGCGGATCGCGTGGTACGGGGTGAGCCCCGCGTCGGTCAGCGGCGCCGCCAGCACCGGGTCGAGCCCGTCGGGCAGCGGCACGACGAGCCGGGCGTGCGGCACCAGCATGTACTCGGCCATGCCGCCGTCCAGGCCGAGGCCGCCGCCCCCGCCGGGTACCGGCGCCTCGGCGACGTTCTCGCAGTACGACTCGACGCCCACCCGGCACCGTTCGCAGGTGCCGCAGCCCCACGGCCCGTAGACGGCCACCGGCTGGCCCACCGTCAGCCCGCTCACCCCGTCGCCGAGGGCGTGCACCCAGCCGGCGTTCTCGTGGCCGAGGGTGAACGGCGGGTTCCAGGGCACCGTGCCGGCCTCGAAGTCGTGCATCAGGTGCAGGTCGGAGTGGCAGGCGCCGGCACCGCCGATCTTCACGACCACCTGACCCGGGCCCGGGGTCGGCTCGTCGACCTCGAGCAGTTCGGGCTCCGACTTCCAGTTGGGCAATCGCAGCGCGCGCATGACGCCTCCTGTTCTCCCGCTTCCGGTCCGCCTGCCGGCTGCCCGTTCCGCGAGAGCCCAAACGGCCCGCCGCGACCCTCCGTGGCGTGAGCCGCCGCAGGCGTGGACGTCAGGGCAGCGCCGTCGCGTCGGGCCGGGCGGCGTCGGAGGTTGTCGAGGGGGCGTTCAGGGCCATTGAGGCGGCGTTGTGGGCCATCGAGGGGGCGTCTGGGCTGGTCGAGGGGGCGGCCGGCGCTACGGCACGGCGGCCCAGGCCCCGGTCGACGGCGACGAAGAGCAGGCCCAGCAGCCAGAACGCGGCGGCGAAGAAGACCGCGCTGACGGCCACCCCGGCGTAGCCCAACTCGCCCGCGTCGATGAACGGGTACGGGTACCGGTCCACCACCAGCCCGCGCAGCAGCGCGAAGCCGAGGTATCCGAGGGGGAACGCCAGCCACCAGGCCGCGTAGCGCGGGCGGAGCCGGCCCCGGCGGTCGAACAGCGCCCAGTCCGCCACGGCCAGCAGGGGCACGACGGTGTGCAGGAACTGGTTGCCCAGCGCCTCGCCGAGCGTACGGTCGGCCGGCGGCATCGCGAACGGGCTGGCCGGGTTGGCCAACACCAGGTGGTAGACCACGCCGGTGATGGTGATGTAGAGCGTGACCGCGCCCTTGAGCGCCGAGGGCGGCTCGGGCCGGTCCTGCCGGGCCAGCCAGGCGGCGTATCCGGCGAAGAGCCCGACGGCGAGGTTGCTCTGGATCGTGAAGTAGGGCAGCAGGCCGGTGAGCGTGGCGGAACCGAGCGCGGTGAGCACGATCCCGGCCAGCACGCTGATCACGATCGCCAGGCGGAAGACCACCGCCACGCGTCGACGCCGCAAACTCATCGGGGCAAGCTACCAGCCGCCCGGAGCCGAGGTCACCGGCCGACGGCACGCGGGCCACGCCGCCGGGGGAGGGCGCGCCAGCAGGGGCGGGCCATGCCGCCGGGGGGAGGGCGCGCCAGCGGGGGGACGCGCCCCACCCGTCGGCCGCCCGGTCAGCCCGCCTTGCCGCCGCTCGGCGGGGCGGTTCGGCCGTGCGGTCAGCCCGCCTCGCCGCCGCTCGGCCTGGTGGTGTGGTGCCCCTGCGCTGGCGAGACGGGGACGGGGCCGGGCCGGGCCGGTCGCGCGGCCGTGGCCGACGGCGGCGCCGTGGGCGGCCCGGCCCGCCGGCTCGGGCCGACCCCGGGACGGCTGGTCGGGTCGGCTCCGGGATGGCCGGTCGGCTCCGCTCCGGGACGGCCGGTCGGGTCGACCCCGGGATGGCCGGTCGGGTCGACCCCGGGATGGCCGGTCGGCTCCGCTCCGGGTCGGCCGGTCGGGTCGACCCCGGGATGGCCGGTCGGGTCGGCTCCGGGTCGGCCGGTCGGGGTGACTGTCGGCCCGCCGGCGGGGCTGTCGTGCGGGGCGGGGCTCTTCGGCTCGCCGGCCAGCACCCGCTCGCAGTAGCCGGCCACCTCCCGGTGGCCACCGGCGGCGTGGATCAGGTCACCGAAGGCGGCGGCGTCCGGGAGATCGCCCGGGTCGTCACCGACGTCCGCCCGGTACGCCCGGCACAACTCCCGCACCGCCGCGCCCGGCTCCGGCCGACCGTCCACCCCGCCCGTCGGGGCGGACGGCGGATGATGGGCCCTCGTGGGCGCGGCACCCGTGGTGGGGGCGGGCCCGGGAGCGGCGGTGGTGGGTGCCGGACCGCGCAGCGGGTCGGGCAGCGCGCCCCCGGTGGCGGCGAGGGCCACCCCGCCCGTGAGGGCGAGGGCGGCACCGGCCAGCGCGGCGCGGACGCCGAACCCCGCGAGGGCGGGACGGCGGCGCGGCTCCGGCCGGCCGGGCGGGTTGCCGGCCCGGGCCAGCCGGTAGGCCCGTACGGCCGCCTCCTCACCGGCCAGTTCGTCGGCGTGGGGCGTGGCGCGGACCGCCGTCAACAGCGACGTGAGGGGATGCGGGCCGTCCTGCGGGTCGAGGACAGGGCCGTCGAGCAGCCGCTCGACGGTTTCCTGGTCCATCCGGTGTGCGTTCATCTCGTGTCCCTCAGCGCCACGGGCCGTCGGGCCGTCACACGGGTCGGGGTGTGACGTCCGACAAGTGCCGGGCCGGGGGCGGGACGGGACCGACCGGGTCCGCGGGTCCGCCCATGATCACCGGGTCGGTCGATTCGCCTCGCGCAGGATGCCCGGACGCCTGGTTTCCGCCAGCGGTTGCCGATTCGTCCGGTGCGCGGTGCACTGAATCACATGGGTGTGATCAAGGTGGGCACGTCGTCCTGGGCGGACCAGATGCTGCTGCGCTCGGGCTGGTATCCCCGCGCGGCCAACACCCCGGCCGGTCGGCTCGACTTCTACGCCGGGCGCTTCCCGCTGGTCGAGGTGGACACCTCCTACTACGCGGTGCCCGTGCCGGAGACGACACGAGGCTGGGTGGACGCCACGCCCGAGGGCTTCACCTTCGACGTCAAGGCGTTCAGCCTCTTCACCGGTCACCCGACACCGGTGGCGGCGCTGCCCCGCGACCTGCGCCCGGCCGGCGGCCCGAGCCGGATCCGCCGCCGGGACCTCCCCGCGGCCGCGTACGACGAGCTGTGGGACCGGTTCCGGGCGGCGCTGGACCCGATCGCGGCGGCCGGCCGGCTCGGCGCGGTCCTGCTCCAGTTTCCGCCGTGGCTGGCCCGTGGGGCCGCCGCCGAGCGGCGCATCGCCGAGCTGGCGGAGCGGTGCCAGCCGTGGCGGGTCGCCGTCGAGCTGCGCCACGCGTCCTGGTTCGACGGCACCGCCGCGCTGGACACGCTCGGGTTCCTGCGGGAGCGCGGGCTGTCGTTCGTCTGCGTCGACATGCCGCAGGGGCACGCCTCGTCGGTGCCGCCCATCCTGTTCGCCACGGCGGAGCTGGCGGTCGTCCGGTTCCACGGACACAGCACCGCCTGGGAGACGGGGGACAAGCAGGAGAAGTTCCGCTACGCGTACGGCGACGAGGAACTGCGCCGCTGGTCGGAACTCCTGGTCGAGCTGGCCGGGCAGGCGGGGGAGCTGCACGCGCTGTTCAACAACTGCTGCGGCGACCAGGCCCAGCGTGACGCCGCCCGACTCGCGGAGCTGCTCGGGGTCCGCCCGGCGGGACGCGACCGGGCGGGAGCCGGTTCGCCGTCCTGAGCACGCGCCGGCCCCACCCGGGATCGTCGGCGCGGCGCCAGGTTTCCCCGCCGGCCGCCCGGGTACCGGCGGGGCGTGAGCGACGGAAGGGGACGCGGTGATGGGTGAGCAGCGGCAGGAGCACCCCGGGGAGGCGACGCCGGGCGTACCGGAGGACGCGGCGGCGCGCGCGACCCGGGAGGCGCAGGAGGCGCACGGCGGCAGCATGGCGCCCGCTCTGGTGGACGACACCGGTCACCCGGTGACGGCGGACCCCGCCGAGGTCGCCGACGAGGACACCGCCGGCGGCTGACC
Source organism: Micromonospora sp. DT62 (assembly GCF_049847285.1). NCBI lineage: Bacteria > Bacillati > Actinomycetota > Actinomycetes > Micromonosporales > Micromonosporaceae > Micromonospora > Micromonospora sp. DT62. The sequence goes on along the minus strand of NZ_JBNCOB010000001.1, from coordinate 155,714 downwards.
CCGTGCTGGGAGGTCCAATTCCGTGGACCGGGCCGGTGCCCTCGGGCATGATCGCCGGATGGCGGCAACCTCCCGTGCGCTTCTGCGCTGGCAGTTCGACCTGACGTGGTCGCTGTTCGAGTACCACCTCGAGCGCCTCGACGCGGCGGACTTCCTCTGGGAACCGGCCCCGCTCTGCTGGACGGTGCGTCGCGACCCCGCCGGCGGCTGGACACCCGACTGGGCCGACACCGAACCCGACCCCGTGCCGGTCCCGACGATCGGCTGGCTGTCCTGGCACATCGGCTGGTGGTGGACGGTGACCATGGACCATCTCGGGGGACGGCCAGCACGGCAGCGCACCGACGTGCGCTGGCCGGGCGCGGGCGAGCCGACGGTCGCCTGGCTGCGGGGCCTGCGCGCCGAGTGGCTGGGGCACCTCGACCGGCTCGCCGACGCCGACCTCGACGGCACCGCGCCGTTCCCGTGGCAGGACGACCCGGGCCACACGGTGGCGCACATGCTCGCCTGGGTCAACGCCGAGCTGATGAAGAACGCGGCCGAGATCGGTCAGCTCCGGCTGCTGCGGGCGGCGGGGCGCGCCTGACCGCCGGGCCTTTCGGCGGGGTGGTCCCGTCCGCGCAGCTCGACGTCCAGGTCTCGGAACCACGCCTCGTGCAGCCCCATGCCGGGGCGTGCCGGTCAGGAACGTCGGCCCCTGGTCCGCAGCGCGTCCTCCGTCGGCTCCCCGACGTCGGCGGCGTCGGGGAAGGACCGTCGGGCCGGCGCCGGGTCGGGCGGCGCGCCGGGGCCCGCCGGCCGCGTGGGTGTCGGTTCGACCGGGCCGAAGCCGTGCCGGCCGGCGGGGCCGGACGGTCCGGCCGGCTCGTCGGCCCGCCGCTCCCCGCGCCGCCCCTCCGGCACGGCGGTCTCCTCGCTGCCCTCGTTCATGGGGTCGTGCTCAGCGACGCCCCACGGCGCCTCCACGTCCATGCCGTCCCTGGTCACCCAGGGCGTGGTCGCCTCCGGTGCGCGTCGGCCCCCGCCGCGTTCCTCTCCTGCCGTCATGGCCACCTCGCTGCTCGGTCCGCCGGTACCGGCCCCGAGTGCCCGTCACCGGGGCGGTCATGCCTCGCCGGCGCCCCGGGGTCGCGGTGCCGGTACGGGTGGGGACGCGCGCAGCGGCGCCCCGCCGCCGAGGAGTCGGCGGGACGCCGTCCGGCGGCACGTCGGTCAGCAGCGGCCGGATTTCGCCATCCGCTTCTGCCTGGCCCCACCCATCGCCATGAGCGCGCCCATCCCCTTCGGGGCGTTCCGCATGCCGCCGACGCGCCCGAGCATTCCCCGGAACACCTCGCCGGGCTTCTGCTGCTCGCCCATGTACGCGGTCATCACGATGAGCGCCCCGGTCATCGCCGGGATCGCCCACTGGAGCATCCGCATCTGCCGCTGGCACGACGCCACGTTCGACGGCGTGTGCGAGTTCGGCTCGGTGACCCCCTCGACCGCCGGCCCGCCCGCCTTCTCCAGCTTCATGCCGAGCAGTCGGCTGTAGCCGGTCACCGCCAGCGCGCCGACCGTCAACGCCGTCTTCAGCGTGCTCGCCCGGGCCACCCCCGACTGGGCGGCCACCCGGGGGCTCTCCGTCACCAGTTCCCCGACGGCCCCCGCCAGGTGGGCGCCGATCGCCGCGGCGTTCACCGGGGTCCACCGGGCCCAGCCGGCCGAGGCCATCGGCAACCGCTGGGTCGAGTCGTTCATCTGTGCCGCCGCGCCGTTGACGCCGAACGCTCCCATCAGGGAGCCCCCGAACCAGGCCGCCAGGCCCAGGTCGTGCATCGAGCGCAGTGCGGTGTGCCGTTCGGACATCTGATCCCCTTCCACCGTGTCGGGCGGTGCGGCATACCCGCCGCCCGGCCGGCTAATCCCGCCCGTGACCTGCCGATACGCCGCGGCGGCACAGATACCGGACCCGGAGCGTCGTCGCCGGGCCGGGCCGTCGCCGCAGCCGACCGTGCGCCCGTCGTCGGTGTCACCTGACCGGGGGAGCGGCCCGACGGTCGCCCCGCTCGTGTCGCGTCCCGCCAGGGTCAGCGGGCCGGCAGGTCGGTGGCGAAGCGGGCCACCCGGGCCGCCAGCGGGGCGCTCGCGCGTACCCAGGTGAAGTGGTCCATCGGGGCGCCGGCCTGCGCCGGCGTGTAGCGCTCGCGCGCGACGGGCGCCGCGGCCAGCTTCGCGCACAGGTGGTCGACGGTCTCGTGTGGGGTGTACTGGTCGTCGTCGACGCTGACCGCGAGGACGGGGGTCCGCAGCGCCCGGACGGCCGCCTCGGCGTCCACCCCGTCCAGCTGCGGGAAGCGCCCGGTCCGCGCGGTGTACGCCCAGTCCCGGATGACCCCGCGCGCCTGCCGGCCGCCGAAGCCCCAGCCCGGCCAGACGCCGAGCAGCCGGGCGGTCGCCGCGATCCCCTGGGTGTACGGCAGGACGCCGTACCCGCGCAGGCCCGGGTAGCTGCGCCACCACGGTACGCCGACGGCGACCAGCGCCAGCCCGTCGACGTCGTGGTCGCCGTGCACGGCGAGGTGCAGCAGCGCCGCCTGCCCGCCGAGGGAGTGCCCGAGCAGCAGCGTCCTGCGTCCGTCCCGCCGGGTCTTGAGCGCCGCCAGCGCGGCGCCCACGTCGGCGGCCAGTTCCGGGTAGCCGTACCGGCAGGCGCGGCTCGGCTTCGGGGTGCTCTCCCCGGTGCCGCGCAGGTCGGCCACCGCCACGGCCAGGCCGGCGGCGCGCAGCGCGGCGGCGAACGGCCGGTAGTAGCGCGCCCGGACGCCCATCGCGGGCGTGATCAGCACCAGCGGGGCGTCGGCGACGCCCTCCGGATCCGGATACACCTGTAGCCCGATGCGGGCCCCGTCGACCTCGACGAACTCCTGCCGATATTCCCCCGTCGCGTTCACCGGCCCAGGCTACGGCCCGAGGCTACCGACGGGTAACCGTGGGGTGGGGGGCGTCACGTCCCGGGCGTCGGCCTGGGGGCCCGCCCACCACCACCCGCGCTACGCCACCGCCGGAGCGGGCCGGCCGACCGTGCTGACCGTGGCGTACACCGTGCTCAGCTGCTCGGCGCAGCGCTTCCACGAGTACCGGTTGCGGATCCGGTCCAGTGCCGCCGTCGCGTACGCGAAGCGACGGACCTTGTCGGTGAGCAGCCGGCGGACCGCGGTGCCGAGGGCGCGTGGGTCCCGGGGTGGCACGAGGTCGCCGGTCAGGCCGTCGACCACGGTGTCGGCGATCCCGCCGACGTTCGTGCCGACGACCGGTACGCCGCACGCCATGCCCTCCAGCGGCGTGAACCCGAACGGCTCGTACCAGGGGGCGGCCACCAGCAGGTCCGCCGAGCGGTACCACGGGGCCAACTCCTCCCGGGCCAGCCCGCCCAGCAGCTTCACCCGGTCGGCGACCCCGCAGGACTCGGCGAGCGCGCGGAGCCGGCGGGCGAAGCCGTCCGCGGGGAGCAGCTCCGCCGGCGGGCCGCCGACCACCACGCACTCGGCGTCCGGCACGGCCGGCAGCGCCCGGATGACGTCCTGGATGCCCTTGCGCTCCACCAGCCGGCCGACGGTGATGATGCGGGGACGGGCCGGGTCGCGCGGGGCGACGGGCCCGTCGGGACGGAACAGCTCCTGGTCGACCCCGGCGGGGACCAGCGTCATCCGGGACCGGGGCACGCCGAGGCGGACCAGCTCGCCGACCTCGTCCTGGCACTGCACGATGATCCGGTCGGCGGCCCGGCCCAGGGCCCGCTCGTAGCCCACCCGGCCCGGTGGGCTGGTGTCCCGGGCGCCCTGCAACCGCCGCTTCACCGAGCCGAGGCTGTGGTACGTCAGCACCACCGGCACCCCGGTGCGCCGGCCGGCGTGCAGGGTGGCCAGCCCGCTCGTCCAGAAGTGGGCGTGCGCCACGTCCGGCGCCCAGCCGCCGTCGCGCCACTGACCGGCCAGCCAGCTCCCGAACTCGCCCAGGTGCGGCAGCAGCTCGTCCCTCGGTACCCGCAGCGCCGGGCCGGCCGGCACGTGGCACACCCGGTAGCCGTCCGGGGTGACGACGGAGTCGGGCGGGACGGTGGAGTCCCGGCGGGTGTAGACGCGGACGTCGTGCCCCTCGCCGGCCAGTGCGGCGGCGAGTCCCGCCACGTGCGTGTGCTGACCGCCGGACTCCTCCACCCCTCCGACGGCGAGCGGACTGGCGTGCTCCGAGATCATCGCGATACGCATGTGCTTCCTCCATCGGCCGGCCCGTCGGCGGGGACCCGGTCGAGCCCCGGGGCGTCTCCTCGCCGCCTGGCGGACCCCGCCGCTGGAGTCCCTACCCTCGGCCTTCCCTCCTAACCGCCGCCTGCCCGGCTCGTCCTGACGGACCGTCCGTCGGGTGTGGAGAGACCGGCGGGCGGCGGGGCGAACCGCCCCACCGCCCGTGACCGGCCGGTCGCAGTAGGTCAGGACCGGTCGTCGTGGAGCATGCCTGGCCCGAAGACCTCGTAGGCGATCCGCTCCACCGGCACCCCCCGGCGCAGCAGGCCGCCCCGGACGGTGTTCATGAACGGCAGCGGCCCGCAGAGGTGCACGTGGGCGTCGGGGGAGAGCGGGATCAACGCCGGATCGACCCGGCCGGCGATGACCTCGGCGGTCACCCCGGCCAGTTCGCCGTCGGTGAGGTCCTCGTACCAGAGGGCGGTGCGCAGGTTGGGCAGCGCGGCGTGCAGGCGCGGCAGTTCGCCGCGGAACGCGTGCGCCGCGCCGGCCCGGTCGGCGTGCACCAGCACCACCGGACGCTGCGGCTCGGTGGCGGCCAGGTGCTCCAGGGCGGCCATCGCCGGGGTCAGGCCGATGCCCGCGCTGACCAGCAGCAGCGGGCCCTCCCCGGCCACCGCGCTGACCTCGCCGAACGCCGGGCTGAGCCGGAGGACGTCGTCGACGCCCACGCGCTCGTGCAGGAAGGTGGAGACCATGCCGTCGGGGGCGTCGCCGACACCGCGTACGCGCTTGACGGTGATCCGCCAGTGGTCGGCGCCGGGACGGCCGGAGAGGCTGTACTGGCGGATCTGCTGACCGCGCCCGCCGTCGAGGTCGACGGCGACCGAGGTGTACTGGCCCGGGACGAAGCTGGGCACCGGGCCGCCGTCGGCCGGGACCAGGGTGAACGACACGACGTCCAGCGCCTCGGTGGCCCGGGCGACGACCCGCCAGTCCCGCCAGACCGACTCGCCCTCGGCCAGCCCGGCCACCGTGTAGAGGCGGGCCTCCCGGGCGATCAGCTCGCAGGCCAGCAGCCAGTAGACCTCGTCCCAGGCCGCCGCGACCTCGTCGGTGACGGCGTCGCCGAGCACCTCGCCGACGGCGGCGAGCAGGTGCCGGCCGACGATCGTGTACTGGGTGGCGGTGATGCCGAGCGAGGCGTGCTTGTGCGCGATGCGGTCCAGGATCGGGCCCCACGGTGCGTGGCTGCCGCCGGTCAGGTGCTCCGCGTACGCGACCACGGCGGCGGCGAGGGCGGCCTTCTGCGTGCCGGTGGCCTGGTTGCTGCGGTTGAAGATGTCCAGCAGTTCGGGGTGCGCGTCGAACATCCGCTGGTAGAACCGGCCGGTGATCGCCTCGCCGCGCGCCTGCACGGCGGGCAGGGTCGCCGTCACCACTGCTGCTGAGGACTCCGAGAGCACGACTGTCTCCTTCTGGGCTGAACCGCTCGGGCCCCGACAGCAAAACAGGTATTAGAAATACCTCTTCAGGGCCGAAGGTCCCGGGTCGAGGGTCGTCCGGATCACACCCGGGGTCCGGTCGGCCGTGGTGGGCGGTCGACAGCGCTGGCTAGGGTCGAGGCGTGAAGCTCAACCGGTCCACCGACATGGCGCTGCGCATCGCCATGCTCGCCGCCGCGAACCCGCGACGGATGACCGTGGACGAGCTGTCCGACCAGCTCGACCTGCCCCGCCACCACGTCGCCAAGGTGGTGCAGCGGTTGCAGCGGCTCGGGGTGCTGGTCACCATCCGGGGCCGTTCCGGCGGGGTGGCCTTCGCCGAGGACGGCGGGAACGCCACGGTCGGGCACGTGGTCCGGGCCTTCGAGGGCGACGACGAGGTGGTGTCCTGCGACGAGCCGGCCTGCTCGCTGCGCGCGGCCTGCCGGCTGCGGGGCGAACTGCGCCGCGCCCGGGACGCCTTCCTCGCCGTGCTGGACGACGTGACCCTCGGCGAGCTCGTCGCCGGGCCGACCGGCCCGGCGCTGCTCGCCCTCGGCCTGCCCCGCCCCCGGCCGGCGCCGGGCGCGCCGCCGTCCCCGGTTGGCCGGCAGGCCGTACCCGATCCTGTCTGAGGAGCGACGATGTCCCGTGGCACGGTCTCCCACCCGGTGTTCGCCCGGGTGTTCGAACGGGCGAGCGTGGCGATGGACGCCGCCGGCGCGGCCGCTCACCGGCGGCGCCTCGTCGCCGGCCTCGCGGGCCGGGTGGTCGAGGTCGGCGCCGGCAACGGCCGCACCTTCGCGCACTACCCGGGCACCGTCGAGCGGGTGCTGGCGGTGGAGCCGGAGCCCCGGCTCCGAGCGGCGGCCCGGGAGGCGGCGGGCACGGCTCCCGTACCCGTCGAGGTGGTCGACGGCCTCGCCGAGGCGCTGCCGGCGCCCGACGGCGACGCCGACGCGGTGGTGTTCTCCCTGGTCCTCTGCTCGGTGGCCGACCAGGCCGCCGCGCTGCGCGAGGCACGCCGGGTGCTGCGGCCCGGTGGGCAGGTGCGCTTCTTCGAGCACGTACGCGCGCAGACCCCCGGCCTGCGCCGCGTTCAGCGGCTGGTCGACGCGACCGTGTGGCCGCTGTTCTGCGGCGGCTGCCACACGGGCCGCGACACGGTGGCCGCGATCCGGGCGGCGGGCTTCACCGTCACGGAACTGGACGCGTTCCGCTTCCCCGCCAGCCGACTCCCGGCCCCCGCCGCCCCGCACGTGCTCGGCGTGGCCACCCGCGACTGACCCACCCTCACTTGTGGCCGCGCCGGCCGTCCATGACCGCGCCGGCTGTCGGTGACCGCGCCGGCCGTCCGTGACCGCGCCGGCCGTCCGTGACCGCGCCGGCTGTCCGTGGCCGCGTTGGTCCGCGCGGGCCCGAACGTGGCGGAACCCCGCGCCAGGCGGCACGGGGTTCCGGGACGCGGTCGCGGTCAGGAGACCGTGATCGAGCCGTCCCCGGCGCGGACGCAGGCCACGGAACGCGCACCGGTGGTGGCCGCGCCCGTCAGGCACTGCCCGAGCACCTGGTGGCCGGCGGCGTTCGGGTGCCACGACTCCTGGCAGGTCTGGAAGTAGCTCACGCAGGTGTTCGCGATCCGCTGGATGGCGATCTTGTCCTTGCCGGAGAGGCTGGTGACGAAGACGCCGTTGGGCGGGCTGTCCTGCAGCCGGATCGGGGTGGCCAGGGTGCCGGCCGGGCTGGTTCCCGACTCGCAGAGCCGGGCGCCGTCGAAGGCCCGCTGCACGTTGAGGTAGACCAGGTCCGCGCCGGGGAACTCGGCGGCCAGAGTGTCCCGGGTGGACTTCACCATGGTGCCCAGCCCCTGCGAGAAGCGGTGCCCCGGCAGCAGGCTGGCCCGGTGGATCGGGCAGCCGGCCGCGTACCGCTCGGCGCCGAGCGCGCGGAACTTGTCCCGGGTGTCGTCCCGGCTGTCCTCCTCGTGGAACCCGGGGGCGAGGTCGAACGGCAGCGGGTTGGTGTAGTCCTGCAGGACGATCCGGTGCTGGCCGTCGGCGTCGATCTCGCGCAGCGTGGCGAGGAGCTGGCGTACGGCCGAGGTGGTCTCCGCGGTCGCGGCGCTCCACTGGGCGGCGGTGGCCAGGTCGGCGTCGGTGCAGGGCTTCTGCTCCACCGGCCCGCCCAGGTAGGCCCAGAACTCCCACCAGCCGGTCCAGGCGTCGGCGATGAACCGGTTGGCGCACTTCTCCGCGACGCTGCCGAAGGTGAACGAGCTGTTGTTCGAGCCGAGCCCGAGCAGGACCAGGTCGATGTCGTGGGTCCGGCCGACCGCGCGGAGCTGGTCGAGCTGGGCGGCCACCTGACGGCCGTTCGCCCGGGCCGAGGAGGCGGCGGCGATGTCGTGCGGCTGCCCGCCGGAGCAGGCGAGGTTGAACCGGTCCTGGATGCCCGGCAGGTTGGCCCGGTGCAGTGAGGCGTTCGCCGAGCGGTGGCAGAAGAACGCGTTGTTGTTCGCGGCGGTCCAGCCCGGGAAGCCCTGGGCGACCCCGTTGGCGTCGGCCACCGGGGTGTACGCCCCGGCGCCCTCGCCGCTGATGAAGCTGTCGCCGAGTGCCACCGCGGCGGTGGGCGGGGCTGCCGAGGCCGGGGCGGACAGCCCGACGGCGGTCGACAGCGTGGCGGTGGCCACGGCGAGCGCCGCCGCGAGCGCGGTACGACGGAACCTGGACATCACGTCCTCCATCTGTCCATCGAAATATGAAAGATCCTCTGAGAGCGAGATCACATCATCCGGACGCGACGGGCGTCAATGGACCGGTAACAGAAACTTTCGATGGCGGACACGTCCGCCCCGGCGCGCCGCCCGGTTCCGCCGCCGGGCGGAGGCGGTGGGCCGTCGGGTGGCGGGGTCGCGCGACCGGGTGGGGCGGGCGACCACGGGTCGGCGTGCCGCGCCGGGAACGCCGGCCGGGGTGCAGTTGTTGTCACCGTTGGACCCACCCGCCGCCGGCTCGTTCGCAAACCGGTCACGGTGGCACCGATACGCCGGAACAGGACGGTACGCGCGACCCCGCCGCCCGGTCCCGCCCCGCCACCAGCCGCGTGCCTCGCTGCGGGGCGCCGTCGTCCTGTCGCATCTCCCGGTTAGGCTCGCTGCGGCGCGCCGGCCGACCCGCGACGTCGGACGCGGCACCACATCGCCGAGACCTGGGAGTACGACCAGTTGACCGCAGAGCCTGAGACCCTGTACGGGGCCGACGACCTCACGCACCTCGAGGGGCTGGACGCCGTCCGCAAGCGGCCCGGCATGTACATCGGCTCCACCGACAGCCGTGGCGTGGGTCACCTCGTCAACGAGATCCTCGACAACTCCACCGACGAGGGCGTCGCCGGCCACGCCACGAAGGTGGAGGTGACGCTGCACGCCGACGGCTCGGTCCAGGTCGACGACGACGGGCGGGGCATCCCCACCGACGTGCACGCCAAGTCCGGCATCTCCGGCGTCGAACTGGTGCTCACCCGGCTGCACGCGGGCGGCAAGTTCGGCGGCTCCGGCTACAAGACCTCCGGCGGTCTGCACGGCGTCGGCGCCTCGGCGGTCAACGCGCTGTCCCGCCGCTTCGACGTCACCGTGCGCCGGGGCGGCAAGGTCCACGCGATGTCGTTCCGGCACGGCGTGCCCGGGATCTTCGACGGCGACGGGCCCGACGCCGCGTACACCCCGGGGCCCGGGCTGCAGATCGTCGGCGCGATGAAGCGCGGCCAGCGCACCGGCACGTCGATCCGCTGGTGGCACGACACGCGCTACTTCGAGACCGGCGCCACGCTGGACGCCGACGCGGTGCGGTTGAAGCTGCGCAACACCGCGTTCCTGGTGCCGGGCGTCAGCTACACGCTGCGCGACCACACCGGCGAGGAGCCGACCGAGGAGAGCTTCCACTACCCCAACGGCCTCACCGACATGGTGGAGTTCCTCGCACCGGCCGGCGACCGGCCCGTCTCCGGCATGCTGCTGGTCACCGGCGAGGGCACCTACCGCGAGAACGCCGCCGACGCCAACGGGGTCATGCAGTCCAACGTGCAGCGTCGGGCCGAGGTCGAGGTGGCCTTCCGCTGGGGCACCGGCTACGAGCGCACCGTCGAGTGCTTCACCAACACCATCCGCAACGCGCACGGCGGCACCCACCGCAAGGGCTTCGAGCGGGGCCTGGCGCGTACCCTCGCCGACGCCGTCCGCAACACCCGTGGCCTGCTCAAGGCCAAGGAGGACCCGCCCACCCTCGACGACGTCCTGGAGGGCATGACGGCCGTCGTGCACGTCCGGATCCCCGAGCCGCAGTTCACCTCGCAGACCAAGGACGAGCTCTCCACCGCGGGCATCACCAAGGTGATCCAGACGCTGGTGGAGCAGCACCTGAAGGCGTGGCTGGAGGACCGCCGGACCAAGGCCGAGGCGCGTACTGTCCTGCAGAAGATCGTCGACGCGGCCCGCGTACGGCTGACCCAGAAGCAGCAGAAGGACGCCGCCCGGCGCAAGACCGCCCTGGAGGGCGCGTCGATGCCGCCGAAGCTGGTCGACTGCCGCGCCACCGGAGTCGATCGAAGCGAGCTGTTCATCGTCGAGGGCGACAGCGCGTTGGGGTGCTTTACCGGCGACACCATGGTGGCGCTCGCCTCGGGCGAGGCCAGGTCCTTCGCCGATCTGGCAGCCGACTGGGCTCAGGGAGTGACCCACTTCGGCTACACGACCAACAAGGCTGGCCGCGTGGTGATCGCCCCTCTGGTGGAACCGCGTCTGACCAAGCAAAACGCTGCGCTCGTCCGGGTCACCCTCGACAACGGCGAGTCGGTGCGGTGCACGCCGGACCACCTCTTCCGGCTACGTGACGGCTCATACCGGCGTGCCGACGCCCTGGCTCCCGGCGAATCGCTGATGCCGCTGTACCGAAGCGTCTCCAGCAAGGCCGAGGGACACAAACTGCACGGATACGAACGGATCTGGATGAACGACCGCGAGGAGTGGGTCTACACCCACTACCTCGCGGACGCGTGGAATCTCCGTCACGGAAAGGACAGCACCGCCTACGGCAACGTCCGTCACCACGTCGACATCAACAAGCGCAACAACGATCCGCGGAACATCCAGCGCATGACCTGGGCCGACCATTCGGCACTGCACGCCGCGATGATGGGCGAGCACGTCCAGGCGGGCTGGCGTGAGTGGTTCGACAACGGTGGCCGGGAATTCAAGTCCGCCATGCTCACCGCTCAGTGGCGTGATCCTGCCTTCCGCGAGGCGTGCCTTGCCCGGCTGTTCGCGCTCAACGAGTCACCCGCGTTTCGGGCGAAGATCGAACAGGCCTTCCAGGACTGGTACAACGCGCTCAGCGACGACGAGCGACGCGCCTACGCCGATCGGATGCGCGACCGACAGGCGCAGTACTGGTCGAAGCCCGAGCACCGGGAGGCCGCCGCGGACCGCGTCCGCAGATACTTCGCCGATCCCGCTCGTCGCCAGGAGTGGCGTGACCGTGCGGTACGGCAGTGGGACGATCCCGGGTTGCGTACCTGGCGTTCGCGAAAGAGCATCGAACAGTTCGCCGACCCCGCCGAGCGGGACCGCCAGCGCAACGCGGTGCTGGCCTGGCATGAGGGTAGTCCGGAATTCGGCGAACGCCACTCGCGTCTGATGAAGCGGCGGATGTCGGACCCGGCTACCGGCCACCTCGCCAAGGCTCAGGCTGGCCGGGCCGCATACGTGGCCAACGTGCCCCGGGCGGAACGGGTGGGTCGTCAGCAGGAGGGCAGGCGCCTGGCAGCACTTCGGCGTCTCGCGCCGCTGCTGGCGCTGCCGGACGCCGAACTGGCGCAGGCGTACGAGGCCGAGCGCCTCCGGAGTGCGCGCACCGGTCTGCGGTTCGACCGGCTCCTCGCTCTCTACGACGGCGACTACACCCGTCTGCGGGAGTCGGTCGGCCTGGTCAACCACCATGTCGTGTCGGTGGAGCGACTCGACGAGACAGCAGACGTGTATGACCTGACGATTGAGGGCTACCACAACTTCGCCCTTGAGGCCGGAGTCTTCGTCCACAACAGCGCGCGGGTTGCACGCACCGCCGAATATCAGGCGCTTCTTCCGATCCGGGGCAAGATCCTCAACGTGCAGAAGGCCAACCTCCAGCAGGTGCTGGACAACGCCGAGTGCGCCGCCATCGTGCAGGTGCTCGGCGCCGGCTCCGGCCGCACGTTCGACCTGTCCGCCATGCGCTACGGCCGGGTGCTGATCATGGCGGACGCCGACGTGGACGGCGCGCACATCCGCACCCTGTTGATCACGCTCTTCGCCCGCTACATGCGACCGCTGATCGAGGCCGGCCGGCTCTACGCGGCGATGCCGCCCCTGCACAAGATCACCACCAGGGGGCGCAACCCGCAGACGATCTACACCTACACCCAGGCCGAGATGGAGGCGACGGTCCGCAAGCTGGAGAAGGCCGGCAAGCAGATCGTCACCCCGATCCCGCGGTTCAAGGGTCTCGGCGAGATGGACGCCGACGAGCTGTGGGAGACGACGATGAACCCGGCCACCCGGGCCGTCCGCCGGATCACCCTCGACGACGTCGACGCCGCCGAGCGGATCCTCGAACTGCTGATGGGGGAGAAGGTCGAGCCGCGCCGCAACTGGCTGATCGACTCCGCCGACCGGGTCGACCGCGAGGCGATCGACGCATGAGCACCACCCGCCGAGAGGGAAGCTGAACGATGGCACGCCGCAAGGACGACCGCGCCAAGGCGGACCTGTCCGCCTTCGACCAGGCCGGCGCGCGGGTCTTCGACAACCCGCTGGTCACCGAGGTCTCCGACTCCTACCTGGAGTACGCCTTCTCGGTGATCCACTCCCGGGCCCTGCCCGACGCCCGCGACGGCCTCAAGCCGGTGCACCGGCGGATCCTCTGGTCCATGTACGAGCAGGGCCACCGCCCCGACCGGGGGCACGTGAAGTCCGCCCGCATCGTCGGCGACTGCTTCGTCGCCGGGGCCCTGGTCTCGACGCCCGAGGGCCTGCGGCCGATCGAGGATGTCGACGTCGGTGACCTCGTGTTGGACGGCGACGGGGCTGCCATCCCGGTGGCCGCTGCTTATCGGAATCCGGATTCGGAGCTGGTCCGGGTCACGTGGAGTAACGGCCACACCATGGTCGTGACGCCCGGACAGCGTTTCCGTGTGGTGGATGAGGACCTGGCTGTCCGGTGGGTGGAAGCCCGAGACCTGACTGGGCATTTCACTGTCGCGTACGGGACGCGCCGCGGGGCGGCACCGGCACCGGCACCCGCATCCGGCGGTGACCCGTACGACTATGTCCGTGGGCTCGTGGTGGCCGAAGGTTTCGCCGTCGATCGGTCTCGCGACGCTGACGGCCGCGTACGGCTGCACATGTGCGACGTCGAACCGCTCGACGTCGCCCACGGATGGGCCATCGAGAACGGGTTGAACGCCTCCCGAGGCAAGCGCGAAGCAAGCAATCCGCGCCATCGCGACCAGCACATCCTCACCTTCGCCAGGCACGAGGGGCTGCTCGAGGCCGGCACGCCACTCAGTCACGCGAAGCGCGTGCCCGACGACGTGCTCGCAAATCGTTCCGCGTGGTCGCCGTTCCTCGCCGGCTTCTTCGACGGTGACGGCTACATCCGCAAGCGTTTCCGCGAACTCGTCTTCGTGAGCACCAGCGAGGTGTTGGTGCGTCAGATCTACTCCATGCTCGCCGACCTAGGGGTGCACGGTCACCACTGGAACAGCGGACGCGACGGCCACCGCCCGCTTCTCGGCCTCTCCGTCACCGGCCGGGATGCTGCTGTGGTCGCCGAGTTGCTCCTGCCCTGGGTACGCATCGGTTACAAGAGCGACGGCCTCCGGCGGGTGGTCGAGCTCGGCTATCGATACGGGGGCAAACAGGGCAACGACCGCCTGCCGTGCCGGCCGGTGATGCAGGAGTTCACCACTGCCCATCAGGGCGGTGGATGGTTCCGCGACGAGGACGGCAACGCCTTCCGGGCGTCCCTGTCAGGCCCTGGGAGCAAGGTGCGGTACGGCAAGGACCGCAACGGTCTGCCCTTGTCGGAGCGGTCGTTTCCGCTTTGGCGCGCGGAGCGGGACGGTTGGGTTCGCAAGCTCCGGCGCATCGGTTCGCCCCTCGCCGGCCGACTTGAGGCGTTGGCTGGGCGGTCGTTCCTGCGGGTTGTCTCTGTCGAAGCCGTGGCGTCCGCTACCACCTACGACATCCAGGTCGACTCCGACGAGCACGCCTTCGTAGCTGAGGGCTACGTGGTCCACAACTGCATGGGCAAGTACCACCCGCACGGCGACACCGCGATCTACGACGCGATGGTGCGGCTGGCGCAGAGCTTCTCGTTGAACGTTCCACTCATCGACGGGCATGGAAATTTTGGGAGCCCGGACGATGGACCGGCGGCCTCGAGATACACCGAGGCCCGGATGTCGCGGGAGGCGATGCTGCTCGTCGGCGAGCTGGGCGAGGACACGGTCGACGTCGAGCCCAACTACGACGGCTCGCTGACCCAGCCCACGGTGCTGCCCGCCGCGTTCCCCAACCTGCTGGTCAACGGCGCGTCGGGCATCGCGGTCGGGATGGCGACCAACATGATCCCGCACAACCTCGGCGAGGTGGTCTCCGCCGCCCGCTGGCTGATCAACCACCCGGACGCCACCCTCGACAAGCTCATGGAGTTCGTCCCGGGTCCGGATCTGCCCACCGGTGGGCTGCTGCTCGGGCTCGACGAGGTGCGTCGGGCCTACGAGACCGGGCGCGGCGTCGTGCGGATGCGGGGCAAGGTCGAGATCGGCCCGCTGGAGGGCAGCCGGGGCCGGCAGGCGATCACCGTCGTGGAGCTGCCGTACGGCGTCGGTGCCGAGAAGGTCATCGCGGCCATCACCAACGAGGTCAACAAGACCAAGCGGCTCACCGGCATCGCCGACGTCAAGGACCTCACCGACCGGGAGAACGGCACCCGCCTGGTCGTCGAGTGCAAGGTCGGCGTCAACCCGCAGGCGCTGCTCGCCGACCTCTACCGGCTCACCCCGCTGGAGCAGTCGTTCGGCGTCAACAACCTGGTGCTGGTCGACGGCCAACCGCAGACCCTCGGGCTGAAGGCGCTGCTGGAGGTCTTCCTGGCCCACCGCTACGAGGTCGTGACCCGGCGCAGCTCGTACCGCCGGCGCAAGCGCCAGGAGCGGCTGCACCTGGTCGACGGCCTGCTGGTCGCCCTGCTCGACATCGACAAGGTGGTCAAGCTCATCCGGGCCAGCGACGACGCGCAGGCCGCCAAGGACGGCCTGATGCGCCAGTTCGGCCTCTCGGACATCCAGGCCACCTACATCCTGGACACTCCGCTGCGCCGGCTGACCAAGTACGACCGGATCGAGCTGGAGGCCGAGCAGGAGAAGCTCCGCAAGGAGATCGCCGAGCTCTCCACCATCCTCGACGACCCGAAGGTGCTGAAGAAGGTCGTCTCCGACGAGCTGGCGGCGGTGGTGAAGCAGTTCGGCGCACCGCGGCGCACCACGCTCGTCGACGGGGATCTCAAGGAGGTGCTGGCCGCGTCCGCGCCGGCCGGTCCGCTGGAGGTCGCCGACGACCCCTGCCAGGTGATCCTCTCCGCGACCGGGCTGGTCGCCCGGACGGCGGCGGAGTCGGAGGAGGCGTCCGAGGGCCGCCGGCGGCACGGCCGGGCCAAGCACGATGCCGTACGCGCCGTCGTGCACTCCACCGCCCGGGGGAAGGTGCTGCTGGTGACCAGCGCCGGCCGGGCGTTCAAGGTCGACGTGCTGCCGTTGCCGGTCCTGCCCGAGCAGGCGGGGACGGTGTCGCTGCGCGGCGGGATGGCCGCCGCCGAGCTGGTGCCGCTGGAATCGGGGGAGACCGTGGTCGGGCTGGCACCGCTCGGGCCGACGGCCGAGGGCTCCCCGGGCCTCGCCCTGGGCACCCGGCAGGGCGTGGTCAAGGTCTGCGCACCGGAGTGGCCCGTCCGCTCGGACGAGTTCGAGGTGATCGGCCTGCGGGAGGGCGACGAGGTGGTCGGGGCGACCTGGCTCACCGACGGCACGGAGACGCTCACCTTCGTCACCTCGGAGGCGTCGCTGCTGCGGTTCGCCGCCGGACTGGTCCGGCCACAGGGGACCAAGGGCGGCGGCATGTCGGGCATCAACCTGCCCGCCGGTGCCCGGGTGGTGTTCTTCGGGGCGGTCCGCACCGACGACCCGGGCCACGGCGAGCCGATGGTGGTCACCTCCACGGGTGCCACGGTGAAGGTGACGCCGTTCCAGTCGTACCCGGCGAAGGGGCGGGCGACCGGCGGCGTGCGCGCCCACCGCTTCCTCAAGGGTGAGACCGACGTGGCCGTCGCCTGGGTCGGGTCGCGTCCGGTGGCCGCCACCGCCACCGGCGAGCCGGTGGAGCTGCCGGCGGCGGACCCGCGCCGCGACGGCTCCGGCTTCGCCGTGATGCTGGGCCCCACCGTCGTCGGCCACCAGATCGAACGCGACTGACCCAACCGGCCGGGGGCCGGCCGCTGACGCGGCCGACCCCCGACTCGGCGCGTTGATCATGAAGTTGTTGTCACCCCGCCCGGCGTGTCGCGACAACAACTTCATGATCAACGGGGCGGAGCGGGGGGCGGGGTGGGGCGCCGGGTGGGGGTGGGGGTGCGTAGGTGGGTCAGTAGGCGCATGCCGTGGTGGACGGTCAGGGCGGCGGCGGTGCCCAGGGCGATGCCGTTGAACGAGAGGTCGCCAGCGGTGAGGGTGTAGTTGGCCGCGCCGACGATCACCGCGACGGCGGCGGTCATCAGGTTCACCGGGTCGTGGAAGTCCACCCGGCTCTCGATCCAGATCCGCGCGCCGAGGATGGCGATCAGGCCGTACAGGGCGGTGGTGGCGCCGCCAAGGACGCCGGCCGGCACGGTGAGGATCAGCGCGCCGAACTTCGGGCTGAGCCCGAGCAGCACCGCCGTCAGACCGGCCACCCAGTACGCGGCGGTGGAGTAGACCCGGGTCGCCGCCATCACGCCGATGTTCTCCGCGTAGGTGGTGGTGCCGGAGCCGCCGCCGGAACCGGCGAGCATCGTGGCCAACCCGTCGCCCATGAACGCCCGGCCCATGTCCCGGTCCAGGTTCCGGCCGGTCATCGCGGCGACCGCCTTGACGTGCCCGGCGTTCTCGGCGATCAGCACCAGGATCACCGGGATCACCAGCACGACCGCCCGCAGGCTGAAGCTCGGCGCGTGGAACTCGGGCAGGCCGACCCACGCGGCGTCCCGCAGGCCGTCGACCGCCTTCGGATCCAGGTCGCCGAGCACGGCGGCGAGGACCCAGCCGACCACCACCCCCAGCAGGATGGAGAGTCGGGCCAGGAAGCCCCGGAAGGCCACCGTGGCGAGCAGGATGGCGGCCAGCGTCACCACCGCGATCAGCGGCTGCGCCTTCACGCCGGTGCCGCTCCCGTCGCCGTCCCAGGCGACGGGAGCGAGGTTCAGGCCGATCAGCGCGACGATCGACCCGGTGACCACGGGCGGCATCAGCGCGTCGATCCAGCGCGACCCGGCGAGCTGGACGACCAGCCCGACGGCGGCCAGCGCCACGCCCGCGACGACGATGCCGCCGAGCGCCGGGCCGATGTCGCCGCCGGCCTTGGCCGCCAGCACCGGCGCGATGAAGGCGAAGGACGAGCCGAGGTACGAGGGCAGCCGGTTGCCGGTGATCAGCAGGAACAGCAGCGTGCCGAGCCCGGAGAAGAAGAGCGTGGTGGCGGGCGGGAAGCCGGTGATCAGCGGCACCGTGAAGGTGGCGCCGAACATCGCGACGACGTGCTGCACGCCGACGCCGAGGGTCCGCGGCCAGGAGAGCCGTTCGTCGGGGTGGACCACGTCGCCGGGGCGGATGGACCGGCCGTCGCCGTGGACCGCCCACGGGGACCAACGGGAGCGCGGCTCGGTGGAGGACTGGGTCATGGAACGCCCTTCGCGTCGTGGAGAGGTGACGGGGGCGCAGGTGAAACCCAGGAGTCGTTTCTAGCAGAACCCCCACCCCACCTCGTCCGTCACCCTCCCGCGGTCCCCACGTCACCGCGCCCGGGACCTGAGTGCGCCACCGGGTTCGATGCCTGGGCAACCCCGCCGACTACGGGACCGTCGCTGGCGACCCGGCCCGCCGCGCGGGTGGGACCGGTCCGGGCACGGGGGAGCCGGCAGGGGCGACCGTGCGCGTGATGGTCGCCCCTGCCGTCACCTGGGGCTGAGGACCCGGTCGCGCCCCGGCCCGGGCTGGCGGACGAGCGCCGGCGCCGGATGCGTCGGTCGCAGGGTGAGCAGGCTGCCCACCAGGCCGGAGAAGAGCATGACCACGCCGATCGCGATCGCGGTGGCCGCCGGGAGCACCACCCGCAGCGTCTCGCGCGGGTCGAGGTCGCCGAACCCGTCCAGTCCCCAGTAGGCGACCGCCCCGCCGGTGCCGGCGACGCCGGCGACGAGCAGCAGTAGCCCGATGGTGACGCTGGTCTCCAGCCGCAGGAGGCGGATCCAGCGGTCCGACGTGCGCTGCCCGACCAACCCCTCCTGCCGGCCGTAGATCTCGGCGAGGCCGCCGAAGAGCACGAGTTGCACCCCGACAAGCATCATCAGGCACGCGTACACCAGGGTGGCGACGTCGAGCCGGACCGGACCGAGGGCCAACGGGCCCGGGGTGAGCGCCGCCACTCCGGCCAGCCCGAGCCCGGCCAGCGCGCCGCCCGGCCGGACCAGGGTCTTGCGCGGGGCGAACACCAACAGGAACCGCAGGTGCCGCCAGCCGTCGCGCCAGGTACGCAGGTGCGGCGGGCGGGACCGACCGTCGGGCGACAGGGTGGTCGGCACCTCGGCGATGTCGTAGCCGGCCAGCGCGGCGCGCACCACCAGCTCGGAGGCGAACTCCATGCCCGGCATGCAGAGCCCGAGCGCGCGGATCCGCTCGGCGTGGAACCCGCGCATGCCGCAGTGGAAGTCCCGGACCTTGCGTAGCCCGAACAGCCGCCGGCCGAGCCAGCTCAGGACCGGGTTGCCGAGGTAGCGGTGCAGGGGCGGCATGGCGCCCGCGGCGATGCCGCCCCGGAACCGGTTGCCCATCACCACGTCGTGCCCGGCGCGCAGCGCCTCGACGAACGGGCCGAGGTCCGCCAGCGCGTACGAGTCGTCGGCGTCGGCCATGATGATGAACCGGCCGCGGGCCTGGTCGATGCCGTTGAGCAGGGCGCCACCGTAGCCGCGGATGGGCGCGTGCACCACCCGGGCGCCGGCCCGCTCGGCGATCTCCTGCGACCCGTCGGTGGACCCGTTGTCGGAGACCAGCACCTCCCCGACCACCCCGCACTCGTCGAGCGAGCGCAGCGCCTTGCGTACGCAGACCTCCAGGGTCTCAGCCTCGTTGAGGCACGGCAGCAGCACCGTGACCTCGATCTTCGATTCGTTCGTCATGCTCCCCGTTGCTTTCTGCCGTGGTGGGGGCGAGCCGGTCCGGCTCGCCGTCGGCCGGCGTGGGCCGGTCCGTCGGTTGAGGTGCCGACCGCAGCCGCTGCCAGCCGACCGCGGCGGCGATCGGGAGGAACGCCAGCGCTGGCAGGCCGTAGCGGTGGTCGAACATCGAGGTGGCCACGGAGAAGACCATGATTCCGAGGCCGACGCCGGCGTACAGCAGGCCGATCATGCTCAGTCGCAGCCGGCCCCGGCGCGGCCACACCGCCCCGACCAGCGCGATCAGCACCATGGCGGCCAGGGCCGGCGGCGGGGTGACCGCGTACCGTCCGTAGCCGTGCAGGAACCGGCTGGCCGCGTTCGGCTCGACGTCGCGCGACGGCGCCGGTTGCCACCGGTAGTCGGGGCTGGCGGTGCGCGGCACGCAGTCACGGTCCGCCGCCCAGTCGGTCGGCGCGGGCTGCGGTCGCCACCAGTTGGCCAGGCACGCCTCGGTCGGCGCGAGCGGGGCCGGCCAGAAGTAGCGGGCGGTGTCCGACGCCACGGCGGCCACATAGTCGCCGGGCTGCTGCCGGAGCACCTCCCGGGCGAACTCGTCGAGGTCCTCGGGCCGTTCGGCGGCGCGGATGGGGCTGTCCCGGTTCCAGATGAACCAGTCGGGCCGGGCGGGACGCTGGCCCAGCGGCTGCGTCGGGCACAGCTTTCGCAGTCCGGGCCGAAGTTCGAGCCGGTCGCAGTCGGCGATCTGGGCCGTCCGGCCGTAGAGGAACTTCCCGCCCTCCAGGCCGAGCGCGCCCTTGACGGTACCGATGCCGGCGAAGGCGACGCCGAAGAGGACGACGATGCCGAGCAGGTACGCCGCCGGGGCCCGCCAGCCGCGCCACGGTACGAGCAGGAACAGCAGCAGGGCGCCGAGCGCGGCGACGCCCGTGGGCCGGGTCGCCATGCCCAGCGCGACGGCGACGCCCGCGCCCAGGCCGGCGATCGTCCCGGGCCGCTCCCGCCACACGAGCAGCAGCACCGCCACGGCCAGCGCGGTGGTGAAGAGCGTCTCGGTGAGCAGGTACTGCTCCAGCGTGAGCTGGGTGGCGTCGAGCAGGACCGGCGCGGCGGCGAGCGTGGCCAGCCAGGGGCCGCCGCCCAGGCGGCGCAGCAGCAGGTAGGCCGCGACGCCCAGGGCGAGCCCGGCCAGGTGTTGCAGGGCCACCACCGAGGCGACGGTGCCCGTCCATTCGAAGCCCTTGAGCAGCCACGGGTACGTCCACCGGGCCGGCATGGCCGGCCATTCGGCGGCCCGTCTGAGGTACGACCCGGAGTCGCCCTGGAACCACAGCGCGGGCGGGTACGCGGCCATTGTGGTGATCCGCAGCGCGACACCGGCGGCGAGCACGACGACGAGGCCGACGTGGCGGCGCAGCAGGGCGGGAAGGGAACGCGGACCGGCCCACCGCGCGGTCGGGCGTCCAACGAGCACGGAAAGCTCCCGAAGACAGCGCAGAGTGATTGGCGCGGTCAAGCTAGCACGATGGACGGTGACGGTGGGTGTACCGACCCGGCACGGGGGCCGACATTCGGCGCCCGCCATCTGCCGTTCACGCGCACGAAACGGTCGAACCGCCACCGATCCTGCGGAGCTTCGTCCGAACGGCCGCGTCGCGGGCGCCGACCGGACGGCCTGGCCCTCCGCTCGGCCACGGCGCGATCCGGCCCGGAGGAAAGGTCGGCTCAGGCGACGCCGACGGGCCGGAACTGGACGCTGACCCGGGGCCCGACGGGCCGGGTGGTCTTGGGTACGGCGTGCTCCCAGGTGCGCTGGCAGGAGCCGCCCATCACGACGAGGTCGCCGTGCCCGAGCGGGAAGCGCAGGCTGGCGCCGCCGCCCCGGGGCCGCAGCAGCAGCGTGCGGGGCGAGCCGAACGAGACGATGGCGACCATGGTGTCGGTGTGCGCGGAGCGGCCCTGGGTGTCGCCGTGCCAGGCGACGCTGTCCCGGCCGGAGCGGTACAGGCACATGCCGGCGGTGACGAAGGGCTCGCCGAGCTCGGGGGCGTAGTGCCGGGTGAGGGCGGCGCGCGCCTCGGTGAGCAGCGGATGCGGCAGCGGGCGGTGGCCGGCGTACCAGCAGAGCAGCCGGGGCACGTCCACCTCGGCGTCGTACATGGTGCGGCGTTCGGCCCGCCAGGGCACGTCCCGCAGCAGGGTGTCGAAGACCTGGTCGGAACCGGCGACCCAGCCGGGGAGGTGGTCGACCCACGCGCCGGGGGTGAGCGGGTGCCGGCGCAGCCGGCCGCCCAGCGGGCCCAGCGACGGCTGCGCGGCGGTGAGGTCGAGCATCGACGGCTGGTAGGCGGCCCCGGTCATCGACCGAGCGTACCGCCCGTTGGCACAGGTGTACGACGACGGGGTCGGCTCGTCGCCCGCCGGTCACCTGGCGCACACGTCGGCGTCGCCCGGCGTGGGGTCAACGGTTCAGGATCCGGCGCACCGGGCCGCCGACGGCCCGCTTCACCCGGCTCCGCAGGCGCTGCTCGCGGAGGGTCTCCGCGTCGGCCTGCAACCCGGTGTTGCGGTCGTGCAGCCACTGGATGCGCTCCAGCAGCACACCCGGAGCGGTCGCGCCGGCCGGGCGCACGGCGGGCGGGAAGGTGGTGGCCCGCACCTGCGCGTCGAACCGGGCCGCGCTGTCGCCGTCGGCGAAGGAGTTGCCCAGGTTGTGCTTGGCGAGGAAGGCCAGCATCGTCTCGTAGCGCGCCTTGTGGCCGTCGTTGAGCGCCGTGTAGTCCGCCTCGTCGTAGAGCTGGGCGGCGTCGATGTCCGCCGGCACGTCCTTCATCACCCGGTGCGGGATGTCGAAGTAGCGGGCGAGTTCCAGGGTGCGCGAGTCGTGCGCGAAGAGGTAGCCGGGCGTGCCGGCGACCAGCGCGGTGATGGTGCCGTGGATCCGGGTGCCGAACGCGAACTCGAACCCGGAGAGGTAGTCCATCCAGGTCCACGGGTCGACGAACATCCGCACCTTGTCCTCGGTGAACAGCGGGTGCGAGGTGTGGATCGGGATGGCGCTGGACTTCCCCCGGTCCTCGGGGGCGTCGCCGTAGAGCAGCGTGCCGAGCGTCTTGAGGTCCTGCGGCAGGTAGCGCAGGTTCGGGTACCGCTCGTGGTGCCGGGCGATGATCTTCGCCATCGACTTGACGTACGGCGAGACGGTGAGCGCGAGCCGGTCGTCCGGCGCCAGCGCCGGCTTCCGCTTCTCCACCCGGAGGTTGTCGGCGTGCAGGAACATCGACGGGCAGCCGATCACGTCGACGGCGGAGAAGCCCAGGGTGCGCAGGTAGCCCTCGGTGATCTCGCCCCGGACGCCGATGCTGGGCGAGCGGTCCAGCACCGCCCGGACGAACCGGGTCACCACGTCGTCGATCGGGCGCAGGTACTCCCGGTCGCCGTGGACGTCGGTCTGTACGCCGACCCCCAGCACCACTACCGGGATCTTCAGCCGCTCGATGAGCTTGGTCATCGCCTCGACGCGGTGGGCGTAGCTGCGCCGGAAGGCGTTGGCCAGCGGCACCACGTAGACGTCGTACCGCTCGTTGATCATGTCGGCGTCGCGCGGGTTGACCTTGAACTCGGTCGAGGTGATCTCGGCGGTGGCGGTGCGCAGCAGCTTGTGCGCGGCGTGGCTGAAGACGAGGTTGCCGTTGTTCTCGCCGATCCAGTTGTGCTCGTAGCTTTCCTCTGGCGAGTAGACGTCGAACGGGCCCTTCTTGGCCCGCATCAGGATCCGCCGATGCATGTGCCCCGCCTCTCGTCACCTCCGGGTCACGGAATATTAGGCCACGGGCCGACGTGGGCATAGCCGGCCGTCACCCCGTCACGGGACGGGACGCCACGATCACCCCCGTCACGGGACGGGACGCGACGATCACCCCGGATGGGGCGCAACGGTCGCTTCCGGACGGGACGGAAGGATCAGCAGGAGCGGCGGGTATGGTGCCCGGCGGGCGGTGCCGACCGGAGCCGCAAGGGGCGTCCTCCCGGGACGCCCGACGACGGGGTCGAGGAGGAGACGTACGTGCTGGTGACCCTGCGGATCGTCGGGATGCCGGCATGAACGACGCCGCGACCGTCACGCCGGCCACCCGGCCCGCGTCCCCGGCCAGCCGCCTGCCGTCGCTGACCGGGCTGCGCTGGGTCGCCGCCCTGCTCGTCTTCGGGTTCCACGTCGCGACGATGGGCATCATCGCCGAGCCCGGCCAGAAGGCCGTCGTGGACTGGGCCTTCGCCCTCGGCCTGTCGGGCGTGCAGTTCTTCTTCATCCTCAGCGGCTTCGTGCTGGTCTGGTCGGCCCGACCCACCGACACCCGTCGGGCGTTCTGGCGGCGCCGGGTGGCCAAGATCTGGCCGAGCCACGTGGTGCTGTGGGTGGCGGCCCTGGCGGTCGCGGCCTGGTTCGCCGACCCCGTGGACCGGTTCGTCGCGGTGGAGAACCTGTTCCTCCTCCAGGCGTGGGACCCGCGGCCGGGCCACTTCTACAGCATCAACACGGTCAGCTGGTCGCTGTCCTGCGAGTTCTTCTTCTACCTCTGCCTGCCGTTGGCGCTGCCGCTGATCCGCCGGGCCCGGCCGTGGGCCCTGTGGGCCGTCGTGGTCGCGGTGCCGCTGCTCATCCTGGCGCTCTGGCCGGCCCAGGCGCTGGTGCCCGAGGAGAGCCGCTGGTGGTTCACCCAGGTCTTCCCGCCGGTGCGGTCGCTGGAGTTCTGGATGGGCGTCGCCGCCGCCGAGCTGATGCGGCGTGGCCGGTGGCGTGGGCCGGGCCTGCCGCTGGCCAGCCTGCTCTTCGTGGTGACCTGGGTGGTCGCCGCGCAGTGGGTGCGCGCCGAACTGTGGGCGGCGCTGCTCTCGGTGGCGTACATCCTGGTCATCGCCGCGGCGGCGGACGCGGACGTGCGCGGGCGGCGCTCGCCGTGGCGGTCCCGGCCGATGGTCTGGCTGGGCGAGGTCTCCTTCGCCTTCTATCTGGTGCACGTCCTCGTGATGATCACCGTCCTGCGGCTCACCGGCGACTGGGGCGTCGGCTTCACCGGCTGGTGGGGGCCGGCGGTGGTGCTCGGCTTCCTGCTGGTCAACCTGGCCCTGGCCGGCCTGTTGCACCGTCTCGTCGAGACGCCGATGATGCGGCTGCTCACTCCGCGCAGGCCGGTCCGGACGCCGCGGGACGGGGACGGCGCCGGGAAGGACCCCGGCGGCCGCGGGGCGGCGCCGGGGGACCGGGGCAACGCCGTGCCGCGCCCCCGGGCCGCCGACCCGCAGGACGACCACCGACCGACGTACGCCGACTCGCGCTGAGACGCCCCGGCGGCTGGAGAGTCCGGGCGACGAAATCCCGACCGTTTCGGTGACGCCGGTCACCACGTCGGCGAACCGGTCATCCGGCGCGGCCCGGTCGATTCCCGCCGGGGTTTCGGCGCCGATGTCCGCCACTTGTCCCATTGTCGCCCGGAGGCGCGCACAGAAACGGTCGTCCCATTGAGTCGCGTCAGTGGCGAAGTGCCCGCAAAAATTGTTTGCCGATCAAGGTTTAGGCAGGTGGGGCGGGGTTGGCAGGGCGTGGGCCGGCCAGTAATGTCGGCGCGTCCGGTGCGGTACCCGATCGCCAGAGGCGACGCCGCGCCGACCCGCCTAATCGTGAACGACGAACCGGGGACCCAGTGCTCGTTGGGGTGAATCCGTGGGCCGTGGGCCCGTGGTAGGGCGTTCTTCCCGCCCGAATCCGTCAGCTAACCCGGTCGGCGGTGTCGGAAGGAGTTCCATCTTCATGCCACACCCGTACACCCCTCGGTTGTGCCGCCGTCTCCACGGCGCCGCGGTGACCGCGCTCGTCCGCCCGCAGGTCATGAGCTGACCCGCCGGTCACCGTCCGTCGCCCGGCGTCCCGGGCGCATCCCCTGAGTGGCCCACCACCCGCCCGGACGCCCGTCCGCGCGGTCGGTCCGCCCTGCCCTCGGCGCGGACCGACGGCCGCTACCCCGAGCCCGTGGAGGAAACCGTGAAGCACCACCTCAAGCGACAGCTGCGTCGCCTCACGTCCGAGCGTCCGTACCAGCTGGCCGCCGCGTCCGCCGCGGCGCTCGTGCTGGCGTCGGGCACGGGCGCGCTGCTGGCCGGAACCGACGAGGCCCCCGCCGCCGCGCCGGCCCCGGTGGCCGCGACCGAACTGCGGGACGACGCGGCGGCCTCGCGCAGCCAGGCCCGGGTCGCGCCCGCCCCGTCCAGCGCCGCCCCGGCCGCGTCCAGCGCCGCCCCGTCGGCCAGCGCGTCCAGCGCCGCCCCGGACCCGGACCTGACCCGCAAGCCGGAGCCGCCGAAGCCGCCGGCCGCCAAGAGCCTGGACTACGACTACCAGGCCCAGACGACCTTCTACAACTGTGGTCCGGCGGCCGTCCGGCACGCCCTCAGCGCCGCCGGCATCGCGCGCAGCCAGGACGCCCTCGGTGCCCAGTTGGGCACCGACCAGATGGGCACCGACTCGGCCCAGGACACCACCCGCGTGCTGAACGCGACGGTGAAGGGCGAGCCGTACCGGACCCGGATGATCCCCGGTGGCGCCGCCACCCCGGCCCAGATGGACCGGCTCCAGGCCGACGTCGTCGCGGCCATCGCCGACGGGCGGGGGGTCGTGGTCAATGTCGCCGGCAGCGCCACGGACACCGACGGCGGCTGGCACTCCTTCCCCGGCGGCCACTACATCGCGGTGGTCGGCTACCAGGACGGGGGACGGCTGGTGAAGATCGCCGACTCGGCGAACCCGGCGACCGCGTCGTACTGGATCAGCACCATCGCCCTGGCGAACTGGGCCGCCACCCGCGGCTACTCCGCCTGAGCGACGCCGTCGGGCGTCGGCTCCCCACCCGGGGGGTCGGCGCCCGATGTCGTGTCCGGGTCACGGCCCTCGCCCGCGGCGTCCGACGGGTGGCACACTGCGCCCATGGTCGATGAGTCGGGTGACCGGGACGGCCGGCGGGTGCTCCTGCTGCTGCACGGCATGGGCGCGACCGGCGACGTGTGGCTGCCCTGGGCGCCGCTGCTGGAGCGTCGGTGGGCGGGGCGGTGGCTGGCGCCGGACCTCGCCGGCCACGGCTGGTCGCCGCCGCTGCCGGAGTACTCCTTCCCGGGGCTGGCCGCGCGGATCGCCGCGGGGCTCGCGGCGGGCGACCGGCTGGTCGTGCTGGGGCACTCCCTCGGCGGGGTGGTCGGACTGGCGCTGGCCGCCCGGGGCGCCGGGCTGCCCGTCGACGCCGTCGTCGGGCTCGGCATCAAGGCCGTCTGGTCGCCGGCGGAGCTGGCCAAGGCGGGTGAGCTGGCGGCCCGGCCGGTGACCTGGTTCGCCAGCCGGGACGAGGCGGCCCGCCGCTACCTGCGGGTGGCCGGCCTGACCGGGCTCTTCGCCCCGGAGCACCCCGTCGTGGAGGCGGGGCTGCGGCAGGTCGACGGCCGCTGGCGGCTGGCGATGGACCCGGCCGCGTTCGGCGTGGGCGCGCCGGACCTGCCCGCCCTGCTGGCGGCGACCGACGTGCCCGTGCTGCTGGCCCGCGGCGAGCACGACCCCATGGTCACCGACGCCCAGCTCACGGAGCTGGGGGTGCCGGTCGCCACCCTGACCGGCCTCGGGCACAACGCCCACGTCGAGGCCCCCGAGGCGGTCCTGGACCTCGTCGAGCCGTACCGCTGACGGTGCCCCGCAACCGGCCCGGCCCACAGATCCGCCGTCGCGACCGGTGTGCCTCCCGGCCGGGGCGTCAGGTGGCGGGGAAGAGGGTCGCCTCGTCCGGGTCGAGCGGCAGGCCGGTCGCGCCGCCCGTGCGCGGGGCGGGCGTCTTCCAGCCCTCGTCGAGCTGGCGCCGTGCGGCCTCCAGGAACGCCTCGGCGTACGACTCGGCGGGGAAGTCGCCCAGGTAGCGGCTCCGGGTGGCCCACCGCGCCGAGGCCAGCGGATCGGTGTCCAGCAGCGCGGTCAGCACCTCGTCCACGTTCGCCATGTCTCGCCGCAGCACGTAGCCCGACCCGGCGAGCGGGAACTGCTCGGGGAACCGGTCGCCGGAGTCCACCATGTCGGTCACCGCGTACGGCTTGCCGGAGTAGAGGTAGTCGGAGATCACCCCGGACACGTCGGAGACCAGCGCGTCCGAGCGGTTCACGCACTCGGTCAGGGTCAGCTCCCGGCTGGCGGCGGTCCCGAAGACGTGCTGCCGGCCGCTGCGGGCCCGGTCGGCGGCCAGCAGTTCGGTGAGCCGACCCAGCTGCCGGGCGGAGGCCGGGTTCTGCGAGGTGTACGGGTGGGCCCGCAGGATCACCGTCGCGCCCCGGTCGAGCAGTCGGCGCAGCAGCGTCTCGGCCACCGGCAGGGAGCAGTAGTTCGCGTCCGCGTTGTGCCCGGTCCAGGTCGGCGTGTAGAGCACGGTCGGGTTGGCCCGCCCGTGCGCCGGCTCAGGGCTCACCTCGATCGACTCGACCTGCGGGCGGCCGACGACGACGAACTTCTCCGCCGGGATGTCCACCCCGGCGCGGGCGTACCGGTCGATGGCGGCCTGGCCGGCGACGAAGATCCGGTCGAAGATCGCCGAGACCGGGTTGGCGCTGGGGGCCTTGTCGCTGTCACCGTGGTGCAGCTGGACGTGGGTCAGCTGGGTGTAGCGGATGCAGTGGCTGTTCTTCGCGCCGTGGTTGACGTAGAACGCCACCCGCAGGCTCGGCACCAGCGCCTCGTCCATCGCCCTCGTGGTGGGGCAGTAGACGACGGGCGCGCTGGTGGCCGCGGCGACCAGGGGCAGGGACTCCGGCTCGCGCACCATCACCAGGAACGGCCGGCCGATCCGCTCCAGGTACGGCAGCCACATGGTGACCTGGTACTCCGAGCCGGGCGGCGCGGAGAAGTGGAGCAGGAACTCGGGCTGGTGCCGGCGCAGCGCGCGGGACACCGCCGAGCCGCCGGCCCCCGGCCGGAACTTGCGCCGGGCCAGGTCCAGCCCGACCGCCGCGGCACCGGCGGCGACCAGGGCGACGGCCGCCAGCGCGACACCGGCCGGCAGGCCCGCGACGGCCGCCAGCGCCAGCAGGGCGAGCAGCCCCGCCAGCGCGTCGCCGAGGCGGGCGGCGACCAACGGCGTCCACGAGCGCACCGGCAGGTTCGCGGCGCGCACCTCCAGGCCGCTGGCGTCGCGGAGCGGGTTGACCAGCAGCACCAGCCCCAGCAGGGCCAGCGCGGTCGCGGCCAGCGCGGGATCGAACCCGGCGTCGAGGCGGCGGGCGTAGCCGACCAGGATCGCCGCCGCGACCAGCGCGGTCTCGGCGGCGTTGTCGGCGCCCGGGCGCACCCGCCGCTCCCAGGTGGCCGCCGCGAGGGCGGCCACGGCGAGCCCCAGCCCCCAGCCGGTCGCCCCGGTCAGGGCGACGACGAGGAACGCCAGCACCGCCAGGCCGGTGGCCAGCGCGCGGGCGAGCAGCTTCCGAACCAGGTCACCACGCATGTCGGCTCCGATTCCCGCCGTGGCCCGACATCCGCGTCAGCCGGCGTCGGCCGGGCTGGCGTCCCGCTCCACCCGCGCCGACCCCGGCTGGGCCGGCACCTCGCCGGGCGCGCGACGCACGTCGATGACCTGGCCGGTGAGGTCCGAGATCAGCACGTCCAGCGACACCTGCGCCACGGTCTCGGCGGCGAGCAGGGTGTGCTCCGGCTCCTCGCCGAACGCCTTGGTGCGCATCGGCGTCGCGGTCCGCTCGGGGTTGACGCAGTTGACCCGTACGCCGAACTCCGCCCACTCGTCGGAGAGCGCCTGGGTGAGGTTGACCAGGGCCGCCTTGGTGGAGGAGTAGAGCGCGTAGTCGGCGCGGCCCCGGGTGTAGGAGCTGGAGGTGTAGAGCAGCAGCTGGCCCTTGGTCTGCTGGAGGTAGGGCAGCGACTGGCGGGCCACGATTACCGGCCCCACGAAGTTGACCTGGAGGACCCGGTCCATGGTCTCCTGGTCCATCTCGGACAGGGGACCCTTCTCCAGGATGCCGGCGGTGACCACCACGTGGTCGATCCGCCCGGTGGCCTCGAAGGCGGTCTTCAGCGCCGCCTCGACGTCCTCGGCGCGCTCGACGTGGGTGCCGGTGCTGGAGCGGCTGAACGGGAATACCTGCGTGCCGTAGCGGCGGGCCAGCTCGGCGAGGTCGTGGCCGATGCCGTAGCTGCCGCCGAAGACCACGATGGTCCGGCCGGTCAGCTCCTCGGTGTAGCTACGCTCGTCGGTCACCCGGGGCGCCTGCGCGGCGGCGAGCTGGAACAGCTTGTCCGCCAGGTGCACGTCGACCGGGTGGGTGACCTTGATGTTCTCGTCGGAGCCGTCGATGACCTTGATCGGGGTGCCGGGCAGGTAGCGCAGCACCACCCCGCAGTCGTCGGTGGCGGCGAAGTGCGGGTCGTTCTCGGCGTGCCGGTAGGCCTCGCGGATGGTGCCCGAGCGGAACGCCTGCGGGGTCTGGCCCCGGCGCAGCGAGGAGCGCACGGGGATGTCGGTGATGCAGTCGTCCTCGTCGACCTGGACGATCGTGTCGGCCGACGGGATGGCCACGTCGACCGCCGAGTACGTCCAGAGCGCGTTCACGCACTCCCGCACGATCCGGCCGCTGACCAGGGGCCGCACCGCGTCGTGGAAGAGGATGTTGCAGTCACCCTCGCCGACGGCGTCGAGCGCGATCCGGGTGGTGGCGTTGCGGGTGTCGCCGCCCTCGATCACCTTGTTGACCTTGCGGAAGCCGGCCTTGTCGACGATCTGCTGGGCGTCGGCGACGTGGCCGGTGGCCATCAGCACGATGATCTCGTCGATCTCGGGCGCCGCCTCGAAGACCGCGAGGGTGTGCTCGATGATCGGCTTACCGGCGATCTTCAGCAGCTGCTTCGGGATGCCGAGGCCCAGCCGGGTCCCGGTGCCGCCGGCCAGCACCACCGCCACCGTCCGCGAGGGCCGCCACGGCACCGGGGTGTCCGGTGTGGCGTCCGAGCCAGTGGTGTGGTCCTGCGTCATTGCCGAATCCTCACTCTCGGGGATGGTGAACAGAGGTTTTCGCCCGCGCGGCGGCGGGATGAACCTTAACGCGCGGGCCGCGTCGCCCCAACGGGACGACGCGGCCGTCCGGTGCCGTACGTGCGCCGGACCCTACTTGCCGTTGGCGAACGCCTCGTACGCCCGCAGCACCTCGTCGGTCGGGCCGTCCATGCGCAGGACGCCCGATTCCAGCCAGATCGTCCGCTCGCAGGTGTCCCGGATCGAGGAGAGCTGGTGGCTGACGAGGAACACCGTGCCGGCGCTCTCCCGCAGCTCCCGGACCCGCTGCTCGCTGCGCTTGCGGAAGCCCTTGTCGCCGGTGGCGAGGGCCTCGTCGATGAGCAGCACGTCGTGCTTCTTGGCCGCCGCGATGGAGAAGCGCAGCCGGGCCGACATGCCGGAAGAGTAGGTGCGCATCGGCAGCGAGGCGAAGTCGCCTCGCTGGTTGATCCCGGAGAACTCGATGATCTCCGGGGTCTGCCGCTGCACCTCCGCCGGCGGCATCCCCATGGCCAGGCAGCCCAGCACGACGTTGCGCTCGCCGGAGAGGTCGTTGAGCAGGGCCGCGTTGACCCCGAGCAGCGAGGGTTGCCCCTGGGTGTAGACGGCGCCGCGGTTGACCGGCAGCAGCCCGGCGATGGCCCGCAGCATGGTCGACTTGCCCGAGCCGTTGCTGCCGATCAGCCCGATCGCCTCGCCCCGGTACGCGGTGAAGCTGACCCCCTTGACCGCGTGCACCTCGCGGATGTTCGGGGCCGAGCTGCGACTGACGATCCGCTTGAGCGCGCCGACCGGGCCGCCGCCCCCGCCCGCGCCCTTGTGCACCCGGTAGATCACGTGCGCGTCGTCGACCACCACGGTGGGGATCCGCTCCTGGATCCGGGGCAGCGTCACGGTGACGTCGTTGGACGACTCGAACTGCTCAACCACGGCCGTACTCCTGTTCGCCCCGCCAGAAGTAGATGAAACCCCCGACGCCCATCACGATCGCCCAGCCCACCGCCGCCAGCCAGAGCTGGAGCAGGGAGGAGCTGAGCAGCGGTGCCTGCTCCAGCAGCGAGACCCGGGCCAGCTCGATGTAGACCAGGGCCGGGTTGAACTCGACCAGCCGGGCGGCCCAGGCCGGCAGCTGCTCCTCGAAGAGCGCCACGCTGTAGAGCACCCCGGAGCCGTACATCCAGGTGCGCAGCACGAAGGGCATGACCTGCTTGAGGTCCGCCAGCTTCGCGCCCAGCCGGGCGACCGTCATGGTCAGCCCGGCGTTGAAGACCGTCTGGAGCAGGATCGCCGGCACCAGCAGCAGCCAAGCCAGGGTGATCGGCTCGCCGGTCACCAGCACGATGGCGACGAGCACCACCATCGAGCCGAGCAGCTGCTGGAACTGGGTGACCGTGACGGCCAGCGGCAGGCAGGCCCGGGGGAAGTGCAGCGCCCGGATCAGCCCGAGGTTGCTGGTGATGGACTGGGTGCCCGTCTGCACGGCGGTCTGGGTGAAGTTGAAGATGAACAGACCGGTGCAGAGGTAGGCGATGAAGTTCGGGACACGGTCCTGCTCCAGCACCAACCCGAAGATGAGGTAGTAGACCGCCGCGTTGGTCAGCGGGGTGAGCACCTGCCACAGCTGCCCGAGCCGGGCGTTGCTGAACGAGGCGACCAGCTTGGCGTTCGCGTACGCGGAGATGAAGTGCCGGTAGCGCCAGAGCCGCCGGGTGTACTCGCCCAGGGACGGCCGTTCGCCGGCGAACCGCAGCCCGTACCGGGCGGCCAGTTGCGCCTGGGAGAGGCCGGAGTCGGGATCGGCCAGCGCGGTGTTGGCCATGGGATGGCCGCTCCGATCTTTCGTGACGACGGGTGGGGCGCGACGATGGATCCGAGCGTGGAGCGCCGCCTCGCCGCTGCGTGGACAGTAGTCCGAAACACGTCGGGACGCAACCGTACCGTCGTTGCGCTACATTGTTCCTCGTGACAGCCGAGACGAGCTCCAGGTGACGACCGGGAAGAGGCGGGCGCCGGCCGGCGCGGCAGTGCTCCGAGACGACATCACCACGGCCATCCGCCGTGCCCTGATGCAGGAGCTCGCCGCGGTCGGCTACGGCCGGCTCTCCATCGAGGCGGTGGCCCGGCGGGCCGGGGTCAGCAAGACCGCAATCTACCGGCGCTGGAACTCGAAGCTCGACCTGGTGCTGGAGATCGTCGCCGCGGCGGCCACCGGCAGGCTGCCCGCGCTGGACACCGGCACGCTCCGCGGCGACCTCGAGCTGCTCTTCCAGGTGGTGGCGCACGCGTTGCGGCACCCGCTGGCCTCGCAGATCATTCCCGACCTGCTCGCCGAGGCCGCCCGCAACCCGACCATCGACCAGACCCTGCAGAAGGTGCTGCGCGCCCGGCAGCAGGAGCTCGGCGGCCGGCTGATCGGCCGCGCCGTGCAGCGCGGCGAGCTGCCGCCCGGCACCGACCCCGAGGCGGCCGTCGACCTGATCGTCGGCCCGCTCTACTGGCGGCTGGCGATCTCCCGGACCCCGCTCACCGACGCCTACCTCGGCACGCTGGTGGAGGCGGTGGCCACCGGGCTGGGCGCGGGCGCCGGCGTGCCCCGCCCCCGCGACGCGGCGGCGGACGCGGCGCCCGCCTGACCGCTCCCGGCCACCCTCTCGGCGCCCGCGCCCGACTCTTCCGGCGGCCGTGGGTGCCGCGCCCGCACCGATCCGGGAGCGCCGCGGCCGCCGCCCACGTGCGCGGCCGGGTCAGCGCGGGGCGTCGACCGGCAGCCGGGAGACGATGTGCCGGGCGATCTCCAGCGAACTGGTCGCGGCGGGGGAGGGCGCGTTGAGCACGTGCACCTGCCGCTCCGCCTCGACGATCAGGAAGTCGTCCACCAGGCCGCCGTCGGGCAGGATCGCCTGCGCGCGCACGCCCGCGCCCGCCCGGACGATGTCCGCCGGAGTGAGCTCGGGCACCAGCCGGGCCAGGCTCGCCGCGAACCGCTTCTTCGACAGCGACCGGGTCACCTCGGTCAAGCCGTACCGGTAGTGTCGGCGCGCCAGCGCCCACAGCCCCCGGTAGGTCAGCTCGTCCCACACGTCGCGCGGGCTGAACCGGCCCCAGGAGTAGCCCTCCCGGGCGGTCGCCAGCACAGCATTCGGGCCGGCGTGCACGGTGCCGTCGATCATCTTGGTCAGGTGCACCCCGAGGAAGGGGAACTGCGGGTCCGGCACCGGATAGATCAGCCCCCGCACCAGGCCCTGCCGCTGCGGCACCAGCTCGTAGTACTCGCCCCGGAACGGCACGATCCGCACCGGAGTGGGCACGCCGGCCAGCCGGGAGATCCGGTCCGCGTGCAGCCCGGCGCAGTTGATCAGGACGTCCGCGACCACCTCGCCCCGGGTGGTGTGGACCACCACCCCGTCCGGCCGGTTGGCCACGCCGGTGACCTCGGTCTCCGTGCGCAGCTCCGCCCCGCCCGCCGCGAGCAGCTCGGCGAGCTTGCGGCAGACCGCCCCGAAGTCGACGATGCCGGTCGAGGCGACGTGCAGCGCGCCGACGGTGGCCACGTGCGGCTCGTGTTCGGTTGCCTCGGCGGCGTCGATCAGCCGCGCCGGCAGACCGTTGGCGAGGGCGCGCTGGTGCAGGTCGTGCAGCCGGGGCAGCTCCGCGGCGTCCGTCGCCACGATCAGCTTCCCGCAGATGTCGTACGTGAGCCCGTGCCGCTCGCAGAACTCGACCATCGACGCGCTGCCGGCCCGGCACATGGTCGCCTTCAGGCTGCCGGGCTTGTAGTAGACCCCGGCGTGGATGACGCCCGAGTTGTGGCCCGTCTGGTGGGCCGCCCAGCCGGCTTCCTTCTCCAGCACGGTCACCTGGTCCCCGGGCCGGTCGGTGATCAACCGGTGTGCCACCGCGAGCCCGACGATGCCGCCACCCACCACTACGAACCTGGTCATCTCATCTCCCCTGCCGGACGCCGCGACCGATGGTAACCAAGCCCACCCGGCGCGCCCGAGTCGCGGAAGATCCGCCCGGTTGGCCTAGACTGCTCCGGGTCCATCTCTCTGGGAGTCTCATGTCTGAGGTCATCGCGCTCGGTCAGCCCACGGTCGGCGAGGCGGAGCTGTCCGCGATCGCCGAGGTCTTCGCCTCCGGCTGGCTCGCTGGTTCCGGGCCCACCTGTCGTCGTTTCGAGGAGCGCTTCGCCGCCGTCACCGGCACCGGTCACGCGCTCGCCACCAGCAACTGCGGGTCGGCCCTGCACCTCGCGCTGCTCACCCTGGGTGTCAAGCCGGGCGACGAGGTGATCGTCGGCGACTACACCTTCCCGGCCACGGGGCACTCGGTGATGTGGACCGGCGCCAAGCCGGTCTTCGCCGACGTGCGGCCGGACACCTGGACGGTCGACCCGGCCGCCGTCGAGGCCGCCGTCACTCCGCGCACCGTCGGCATCATCGCCGTCGACGCGTTCGGGCAGCCGGCGGACTACGACGAGCTGCGTGCCATCGCCGACCGGCACGGGCTGTTCCTGATCGAGGACGCCGCCTGCTCCGCCGGCGCCACCTACAAGGGCCGGCCCGCCGGCAGCCTGGCCGACGTCGCCACCTTCAGCTTCCACGGCCGCAAGGGCATCACCGCCGGCGAGGGCGGCGCCTACGTCACCGACCGCGAGGACCTCGCCGCGCACGCCCGCAAGCTGCACACGTACGGGGTGGAGGGGGCGCTCACCCGCGCCGAGCTGTCGCACCTGCCGATCCCGACCTTCACCGAGCTGGGCTACAACTACCGGCTCTCCGACATCTCCGCGGCGATCATGATCGCCCAGCTCGACCGGCTGCCGGAGCTGCTGGCCGCCAAGCGCCGCACCGCCGCCCGCTACGGTGAGCTGCTCAAGGACCACGAGCTGATCACCACCCCGTACGAGGCACCCGACCGCGAGCACCCCTGGCAGTCGTACGTCGTCACGCTCGCCCCCTCGGTCGACCGGGGCGCGGTGGCGCTGGCGCTGCGGCAGCGCGGCGTGCAGTGCACCTTCGGCACGTACGCCTCGCACGTCCAGCCGCTCTACGGCCAGACCACGCCCTGCCCGGTCTCGGCGGACCTGTTCGCCCGGCACCTGGCCATCCCGATGCACGCCAACCTCACCGACGTCCAGGTCGAGACCGTCGCGGCCGCGCTGATCGACGTCGTCACCACCGCGGCCACCAGCCGCTGATCCCCCCAGGAAGGACACGCTCCGCCATGTCGAAGCAGACCGTCTTCATCACCGGAGGCGCGGGTTTCATCGGCCTGCACGTGGTACCGATGCTGTTGGAGAAGGGTTACCGCGTCCGCATCTTCGACAACATGTTCCGCGGTGACCGGGACCGCGTCGCGGAGCTGGTGGCGACCGGTGACGTCGAGCTGATCGACCAGGACGTCCGCTACGGCGGCGCCGTGCACGCGGCCATGAAGGGCTGCGACTACGTGATCCACCTCGCCGCCGTCTCGATCAACAAGAGCCAGGCCGACCCGCACGAGTCGATCGACATCAACATGGTCGGCAACCACAACGTCTTCGCCGCCGCTGCCGAGCACGGCGTCAAGCGGCTGGTCTTCGCGTCGTCGGCCTCGGTCTACGGCGACCCGCAGAAGCTGCCGATGCACGAGGACGACCGGCTCGACCCGCTCACCCCGTACTGCATCTCCAAGCGGGCCGGCGAGGACCTGCTCGGCTTCTACCAGCGCAGCAAGGGCCTCAACTGGATCGCGCTGCGGTTCTTCAACGTCTACGGCCCGGGCCAGAAGCCGACCGCCTACTACACCTCCGTGATCAACCACTTCGTGAAGCGGTTGAAGAACGGCGAGCCGCCGGTCATCGACGGCAAGGGCGAGCAGTCGATGGACTTCATCCACGTGCACGACATCGCCCGCTCCGTGGTCGCCGCGATGGAGGCCGAGCAGGGCAACGTGCCGGTCAACATCGGCACCGGCATCGACACCTCGATCGCCACCCTCGCCGAGATCCTGATCAAGGCCGTCGGCGTGGACGTGCAGCCGCAGTTCAACCCGCGCGAGGTGCTGGTCAGCCGGCGCGCCGCCGACGTCACCCGGGCCCGCGAGGTGCTCGGCTGGGAGTCGACCATCGCCGTCGAGGACGGGATGACCGACCTCATCAAGACCGAGGTCGCGTGACCCAGCCCTCGTCCGCCGGGGGTCCGTCGTCGCACGGGCTCCCGGCGAACCCGTACAACCCGCACGCCTGGGTCATCGGCGAGCCCGTGATCGGCGCCGGGACGTGGATCGGCGCGTTCACCGTCATCGACGGCTCCGGCGGGCTGACCATCGGAGCCGGCTGCGACATCAGCTGCGGCGCGCAGATCTACACCCACTCCACCGCGCGGCGTTGCGTGTCGGGGCGTGCCTATGCTTCGGTGGACCGGGCACCCGTGGTGATCGGCGACCGGGTGTTCATCGGGGCGAACGCGACCGTGATGATGGGCGTGACCATCGGCGACGGCGCGGTCGTCGGCGCGGGGGCCGTGGTCACCAGAGACGTGCCACCGGGGGCGGTCGTGACGGGGGTCCCCGCCCAGGTGGTCTCCACAGTCGAGTTGGACGGCGGCGATGTCCGGTTCGTCCCTGTAGCGGAGAGCTAGGAGCACCCCTCCCGTGCGTATCGCAGTCGTCAACAACTTCTTCCCGCCGCGTGCGGGCGGAAGCTCGCACCTGTCCGAGTCGCTCGCCAAGGGCTACGCCGCCGAGGGGCACGACGTGCTGGTGCTCACGGCCGCCTACCAGGACGCCCCGGAGGTCGAGGAGCGCGACGGCCTCCGGATCGTCCGGCTGCCGGCGTGGATGCTGCCGCAGACCCGGCTGGCCGTGAGCTTCGACATCTCCTTCACCAGCCGGCCCACGCTGCTGCGGCGGGTTCGCAAGCTGCTCGACGAGTTCCGGCCGGACGTGATCCACCAGCACGGCCAGTTCTTCGACCTGACCTGGGCGACCGCCCTCTACGCGCGCAAGCGCGGCGTGCCGGCGCTGCTCTCCATCCACACCCGGCTGGAGAACCCGCAGGCCCGCTACGCGAAGGTGTTCCGCGGGCTGGACGCCACCATGGTCAAGCCGTTCATGTGGCGGTCGAAGCCGCGGCTGGTGGTGATGGACGTGCTCATGCAGGAGTACATCGAGTCCCGCTACCGGGGCGCGCACTCCGGCCTGGTGCCGATCCCGGTCGGGGTCGACCCGGCCTGGGTGCTCGGCGGCAACGGCCAGCGGGTCCGCGAGCGGCACGACCTGGGCACCTCGCCGGTGATCCTCTCCGTCGGGCACGTGATCCCGCTGCGCGACCGGGTGGCCCTGGTCGAGGCGCTGCCCGAGGTGCTGGCCCGGGTGCCGGACGCGAAGCTGCTCGTCTGCGGCCAGATCTACTACGGGCTCTTCGCCGAGCGGGCCCGCGCGCTCGGCGTCGAGCACGCCGTCGTCACGGCGGGCAAGGTGCCCAAGAACGAGATCCCCGACTACCTGGCCGCCGCGACGGTGGAGTCGCACGAGCAGGGGCTCGGCCTCGGCACGGCGACCCTGGAGGCGATGGCCGCGGGGGTGCCCGTGGTGGCGCCGGCGCGGGCCGACAACTTCCCCGGCATCTCGCTGCGCGACGGCGAGAACGTGCTGCTCTGCCACCCGGGCGACGTCCGGGGCCTGGCCGAGCGGCTGATCGCCGCGCTGACCGACCCGGCCCTGGCCAAGCAGATCGGGGTCAACGGCCAGGCGCTGATCCGGGAGCGGTTCAGCCTCGACCGGGTGCTGCACCGGCACCTGGAGGTGCTCACCGAGATGGCGGCCGCCCGCCGCCGCTGACCGTACGCCGAAGACGCCGGTGCCCCCGACCAGGACTGGTCGGGGGCACCGGCGTCTGACGTGCTGCGGATCCCGGGCGGGCGGCGGCCTCAGCGGGTGCGCGCCGGCGCGGGGGAGGGCTCGGCGGCCGGACCCGGGGCGGGCAGCTGCTCGGCGGTGGCCGGCGCCGCGGGCTCCCCGTGCGTCGCCTCGACGTCGGGCGCCCCGCCCGGACGGCGCAGCTGACGCACCCCCGACAGGGCGGCGATGCCGGCGGCGAGCAGGTCCGCCACCGTGAAGATCAGCCGTGAGGCCAGCGCGATCCCCGTCGCCGCACCGAGGCCGCCGGCGTCCGCGAGGAAGGGCGCCATGGTGGCCACCAGCACGGCCTCCCGCACACCGAGGCCGGAGGGGGAGAGGAACGCGAACATCCCGACGGTCATCGCGATGGCGAACGAGCCGATGCTGCGCAGCAGGCCGCTGAGGCCGGGGGCGGCCTGGGCGTTGGCCAGCAGCCACAGGTGCACGCCGAACAGGGTGTAGCCGAGGGCGCTCCAGCCGACCACGCGCGCCACGCCGGGCAGCGTCAGCCGGTGCTGCAGCGGCGGCCGGCGCAGCACCTTGAGCACGAGCTGGATCAGCCGGGTGAGCACGGCGGGGATCGCGCAGATCAGGGCGATCGGGAAGAGCACGGCGACGATGTAGAGCGCGACCCGCACCGGCTCGGCGTACTCGGCCCCGGTCTCGGCGGTCGCGTCCAGCAGCGAGGGGAGGCTGAGCAGGCCCACGCCGAGCGCGGCGACCACGCCGAGGCCCAACGCGACCAGCGTGGCCAGGAAGGCCCGCGCGCGCGGCAGGCCGGCCCGCCGGCCCAGCTCCATCTGCAGGACGTACGCCCACACGCTGCCCGGGATGTACTTGCCGAGCTGCCCGACCATGCAGATCCGCAGGGCGGCGGGGACCGACACCCGGTGTTCCAGGTCCGCCGCGGCGGCCCGCCACGCCATCGAGTTCGCGAACATCCCGGCGAGCACCGCCAGCACGGCGAGCACCACCGAGGGCCACGCGAGGTCGAGCCAGGTCTGCCGGACGTCCGGCCACTGGCTCACCACGCTCCAGGTCATGCCCGCCGCGATCGCCACGATCACCACGACGCGTACGCCCAGCGAGAGCCATCGGGACGGTCCCTTCGCCGCACCGGCGTTCTCGGCCGGTGCGGCCCCCGTCTCGACCTGCGTCGCGGTCTCTGCCACGGCCGTCCTGCCTTTGCGTCGCCCGGACCCCGTCGGGGTCGCCTGCACAATTCGCCGAGACTAGCGCAGCGGGGCGGTTACCACGAACCCGCCGGAGCGGCGTGCCCGGCGTGCGCCGGCTCTCGCCGCGACGGTCCAGATGTGCCTCGCAACTCCCGCGCTGCTACGGTCTGCAACGCTGCCCCAAACCCCAAGGAGAGCTCCTGTGATCCCGATTTCCGTCGTCAAGCTGGACGAGGCGGCCGAACGGTTGGCGGTCGAGGTGATCCGTTCGGGCGTCATCGCGCAGGGACCGATGGTGGCCCGTCTGGAGCGCGAGTTCGCCGATCTGGTCGGCGTCGAACACGCGGTGGCCGTCAACAACGGCACGACGGCGCTCGTGGCCGCGCTCCAGGTGCTCGACCTCCAGCCGGGCGACGAGGTCGTCACCAGCCCCTTCACCTTCGTCGCGACGCTGAACGCGATCCTGGAGGCCGGCGCGACGGCCCGGTTCGCGGACATCCGCGAGGACGACTTCTGCGTCGACCCGCAGGCGCTCGCCACCGCCGTCGGCCCGCGCACCCGGGTGCTGATGCCGGTCCACCTGTACGGCCAGCCCGCCGACATGGACGCCATCGCCCCGTTGGCCGAGCGGCACGGCCTCGGCCTCGTCGAGGACACCGCGCAGTCCCTGGGCGCGACGATCTCCGGCCGCGGCGCAGGCAGCTTCGGGCTCGGCACCTTCTCCCTGTACGCCACGAAGAACCTCACCACCGGTGAGGGCGGCATGATCACCACCAACGACGCGGGCCTCGCCGACCGCCTGCGCGTGCTGCGCAACCAGGGCATGCGGCAGCGCTACCAGTACGAGGTGGCCGGGCACAACTACCGGCTCACCGACCTGCAGGCCGCGCTCGGAATCCCGCAGATCGCCGCGTACGGCGAGAACGTCAAGCGCCGCAAGGACAACGCCGCCCGGCTCTCCGCCGGCCTGGCCGACGTCCCGGGGCTGCGCCTGCCGGCCGAGCTGCCGGGCCGCTCGCACGTCTGGCACCAGTACACCGTGCTGGTCACCGACGAGGCCCCGGTGGGCCGGGACGAGGTGATCGCCCGGCTGACCGAGCGCGGGGTGGGCTGCGGCATCTACTACCCGAAGACGGTCTACGACTACGACTGCTACCGGGACCACCCCCGCGTCGTCGCCGACCCGGCGCCGGTGGCCGAGGACGTCGTACGGCGGTGCGTCTCGCTGCCGGTGCACCACCACCTCAGCGACAGTGACCTCGACCAGGTGGTCGAGGCTGTCCGGGCGGCGGTGGGCGCGTGACCGCCAAGCTGCGTTTCGCCCTGGTCGGCACCGGGGTGATGGGCTCCCTGCACGCCCGCGTGATCGCCCAGTCCGACCGGGCCGAGCTGGCCCGGGTGATCGAGCCCCGGCGTTCCGTCGGCCAGCAGATCGCCGAGCGGTACGGCGCCGGCTGGGCCCCGGACGCCGACGACCTCTCCGACGTCGACGCCGTGGTGATCGCCGCGCCGACCGAGTTCCACCACGGCCTCGCCGGGCAGGTGCTCGCCGCGGAGAAGCCGCTGCTGATCGAGAAGCCGGTCTGCGGCAGCCTCGCCGAGACCGAGGAGATCGTCGCGGTCTCCGAGAAGCGTGGCGTGCCGCTGCTGTGCGGGCTGCTGGAGCGCTTCAACCCGGCGGTGCTGACCGCACTGGCCCTGGTCGACCGCCCCGTGCACCTGACGGCCACCCGGCACTCGCCGTACGCGCCGCGGATCCGCACCGGGGTCGCCTGGGACCTGCTCATCCACGACGTCGACCTGGCCATCCAGGCGTTCGGCGGGGAGGAGCCGGCGGCGGTACGGGGGACCTTCGGGCACTTCCACCCGGACTCGCTCACCGAGGCCGAGGACGTGGCGGAGACCGTGCTCAGCTTCGGCAGCGGCGGGCTGGCCAACGTCTCGGCCAGCCGGATCGGGCAGCGTAAGGTCCGCACGCTGGTGATCAGCGAGGTCGACCGGCTGGTCGAGGCGGACCTGATCCGCAAGCACGTCACCATCTACCGGCACGTCTCCTCGGACGCGGCCACCCCGGACGGGCGCGGCTACCGGCAGCAGACCATCATCGAGGTGCCCGAGCTGCTCACCAACCGGGAGCCGCTCGCCGCCCAGCTCGACCACTTCGTCGACATCGTCGCCGGCACCGCCGACGCGGACGCGGAGCGGCAGCGGATCCTGCCCGCGCACCGGGTGGTCGGCCGGCTCTTCGCCGACAACGGGCGCTGACGCACACCGACAAAAGGGCGGGGCGACCACGGTCGCCCCGCCCTTTTCCGTCGACCGGTCCGGTCCCGCGCCGGCTCAGCCGCCTTCGGCGCAGCTCCGGCCGGCGTCGGTGACCTGGTAGATCCTGATCCGACCGAACTTCTGGGTCAGCTCGAGGCGGTCGCTGGCCTCCAGCCGCTTGCGCTCGTAGTGCTTATCCCAGGCGCCGGGCATGTTCCGCGTCCCGACGACCACGTAGGAGATGTTGAACCGGCGCACCTCACAGCCGGCCGGCCGGGCGTCGGCGTTGTCGACCAGCCAGTTCCAGGCGTCCCAGCGCCGGTCGTAGTTCTCCGTCGGCAGGCCGGGCAGCGGCGGGATGCCGAACAGCATCGGCACCTCGTAGTCGGCGTACGACCAGCTGATGAACTCGTGGTGCCGGTCGTAGGCGACCGTGCCGCCCCGCGGCGTGTTTTCCGCCAGCCACTCGTACGCGCGCACGTACGACTCGCCGACCGGGGCCCGGCCCTTCAGCGCGCCGCGCAGCGGCTGCCAGCTCGCCGGCACGGCGGCGAGGCCGAGCAGCACCACGACCAGCGCCGCCGCGGCGACGGCGGTGGGCACGTC
This sequence comes from Micromonospora sp. DT62, assembly GCF_049847285.1. NCBI lineage: Bacteria > Bacillati > Actinomycetota > Actinomycetes > Micromonosporales > Micromonosporaceae > Micromonospora > Micromonospora sp. DT62. The sequence goes on along the minus strand of NZ_JBNCOB010000001.1, from coordinate 113,476 downwards.
GGAGCCGCGCAGCGCCTCGGCACGCCGGGCGACGCGGGCCAGCAGCCACTGCACCGCGATCCCCAGCACCACCGCCCCGGCCACCGCCAGCACCCCGTACACCGGGAAGATCATGGAGCGGACGCGTTCCCGGACGCCGTACCAGAGGCTGGAGAGCGTCATCGCGGCGGTCGAGTCGGAGGCGGTGGTCCAGACTCCGATCGCGGTCCAGATCACGCCGGCCGCGAACCAGGGTCGCGCCCAGCGCAGCCGGGGCAGCACGAGGCAGAGCACCGAGAGCAGCAGGCAGGGGATGACCAGCCAGAGGGCGATCCGGATGGTCGGTTCGCCGAGCTGGAAGTCGGCGCCGCCGACCCCCGGGTAGGCGAACAGGACGTACCGCTGCGGGTCGCTCACCCAGTACTCGAACGCCTCGTCGTACCGGCCGAGCAGGGCCGGCGGGTTGGACAGCCGTTCGCCGTTGGCGCCGGCCAGCACGCCGAGCAGCGGGACCAGCGGCACCAGGCCGGCCAGCAGCATCGCCCCGGCCGCCGCGGCGACCCGGCGCAGCACCCAGCGCCCGCGAAGGGCCAGCAGCATGCCGACGGCGAGGACCGCGATGAACAGCACGTCGTAGGTGTGGGTCATGACGATTCCGGCGCCGCAGAGGCCGGCGAGCAGGCCCAGCCGGACCGGGTGGGCGCCGCGCGCGGAGAGCGCGATCAGCAGCGCGATCGCCCCGGCCATGCAGGGGGCGGTCTGCTCGGTGATCCGGCCCGTGATCACCGACATCCACATCGGACCGAGCACGGCCGGCGCGGCGGCGGCGCTGGCCGCGACCACAGGCCGACCGCCGAGCGCCCGGACGCAGGCGTAGACGGCGGCGACCAGCGCGAGCGGCCCGACGAGGATCGACCAGGCGCTCATCACGGTGCTGATCCGTCCGCCGGAGAGCTCCGCCGCCTGCGCCCACGCCACGTTGGCCGCGAGCGGGTAGAAGGAGCAGGACAGCGCCGGCTCGGTCGCGCCCGTGGTGCAGGCCGAGGAGATCAGCACGCTGTCGGTGTCCATGATCCGCCGGGTGAGGAAGCCGTGGTTCATGGCGTCCCAGCCGGGCGGGGCGATGAGCCGGCCCAGCATCAGCCAGCCGAAGGCGACGCTGATCGCGGCGGGCACCGCGATGCCGATCACGTCCGCGCGTCCGGGCCGAACCGCGGGCAGCCGCAGCCGACCCGCCCGGGCCCGCCACCCGGTCGGCGCGTCGGTGCGGGAGGCGTCGGCGTGCCGGTCGGTGTCGGTGTCGCCGGCGGTCGCCCTCCGCTCGACCAGGCCGCGGCTCACCAGGCGGGAGGCGAGCACCGCGAGGCCGGCGAGGAGGACCTCGGCGGCCAGCACCGCCAGCGGATCGTCGGGGAGCCCGAGCTGGGGCAGCCAGGTCATGGCGAGGGTGACCAGGCCCAGGGTCAGGGCCGGGGCGGCGGCCCAGGTCGCCCACCGGTAACGGCCGGGAGGGAGCGCGAATCCGAGCAGCGCGCCGGGCACGACGGCGACGGCGAACGCGATCAGGGTCGTCAAACCGTGGATCCTTTCCAGCGGAACACGCAGGTCCCCGCGACGAATCGCGTGCGGGGCCTCCGGCGTGGCTGCGCCGGCCGGGTGGCGAGCGGCCGGACCAGTATAGGAACGTGACCTACCCGCCCCGCGCAGGCGAGCCCGCCATCGCGGACCCCGTCGGCTACGTCGCTTTCGTCGCGATCGTCCCGTCCCGGCTGCGGCCCAGTCGTAGGGAATCGTCCCGGTGTGCCGGTACCCGAGCGATACCGGTGCGTTCCTTCGCGTTAAGGTCACACCGGCGTGGTGGCGGGCAGGCCGCGGGCGCCGGTGCCGCCGCCGGTCGGTGACGACGAGGGACGGGCCGGTCGAGCGCGTCCACAGACCGTCCCCGTCGCGACCCGGGGCGCACCGCTGGTGTCCGGGTGCCGACGGCCGCCGCAGCGGGGAACTCGTGCCGTCACGGCGCCGGCGACAGCCGGTGAGCCAGTCGTCGACCTCTAGGGAGCTGGTCCTTGTTCGGCAAGTTGATGGGACCGACGGGAGTTGCCGCTCGCGGCGCGCTGCTGTTGGTGGCCTACCTGGTGATGCTCGCCGCCGGCCTGTACGGCTGGGTCGGCGTCTTCTCCGTCGCCGGGCTCGCCGCCCTCGCCGGCGAGTACGCGCTCGCCCGCTGGTCGCCCGCCACGCACGTGCTGCTGGAGAAGGTCGGGCTGCGCGGCGACTACCGCCAGCTCACCCGCGACCTCGCGGTCGTCCTGCTGGTGGTGGCGACGGTCCGCCCCGACGCGGCGGACCTCAGCCTGTTCCTGCTGCTGCCCTCCGCGGTGTGGCTGATCTCGGTCTTCGCTGGCGCCTTCGCCACGATGATCGACCGGCGCAACCCCCAGTCGGCGCTGGTCCGCAACATCGAACTCGGCCCCATGCGCGGGGCGCCCCGCCCGCCCGAGTGGGCGTCCTGGCTCGCGGGCGACCGGCTGGCCCTGGTGAACGTGGTGCTGGCGCCGGCCGCGGTGTTCGCGGCGGTGCTCGACAATCCCGCGCCGGTGTTCGGGGCCGGGGTGGTGGCGGTGCTCGCCGCCGCGCTGGTCGGCGGGCTCGTCGCGCTGACCTGGCTGCGGGGGCGGGGGATGGGGCAGGGCCCGCTGCTGCCGGCCGTGCAGCGCTGGCTGGACAGCCACCGCCCGGAGGTGGCCCTCTACTTCGCCGGCCCGGCGAAGGACGTCTACCAGGCCAACATGTGGCTCGCCCCGATCGAGGCGCTCGACCAGCGCGCGGTGGTGCTGCTGCGCAGCAAGGACGCGTTCCTCGAACTCGCCGACACCCGGCTGCCGGTGATCTGCGTACCGGCCGGGGTCGACTTCATGAACCTGGAGCTGGGCAGCGTGCGGGCGGCGCTCTACGCGGCGAACGTCGGGGCGAACATCCACATGCTCCGCGAGCCGGGCGTCAAGCACGTCTTCGTCGGGCACGGCGACAGCGACAAGCAGGCCAGCGTCAACCCGTACAGCAAGGTGTACGACGAGGTGTGGGTCGCCGGTCTCGCCGGCCGTGAACGGTACGCCCGCGCCGGGGTGGGCGTACTCGACTCCGACATCGTCGAGGTCGGACGCCCGCAGCTCGCCGGGGTGCACACCTTCGGCGCGGAGTCGGTCGACCGGCCGTTCACCGTGTTGTACGCCCCGACCTGGGAGGGGTGGCTGGACGACGACCCGTACCACACCTCGCTGGTGCTGATGGGCGAGCGGATCGTGCGGGGCCTGCTGGCCAGCACTCCCGGCGTCCGGCTGATCTACAAGCCGCACCCGCTGACCGGCTCGCGTGCCAAGGAGGCACGGGCGGTGCACGAGCGGATCGTGGAGCGGGTCCGCGCCGCCGGCGGCGACCCGGACGCCAGTTCGCTGGACGGTACGCGGCACCTCGTGGTCACCGGCCGGACGCCGGCCCTGTTCGACTGCTTCAACCAGACCGACCTGCTGATCAGCGACGTGTCCAGTGTGGTCTCGGACTTCGTGCAGAGCCAGCGGCCGTACGTGGTCGCCAACCCGAGCGGCCTGCCGGAGGACGAGTTCCGTCAGGAGTACCCGACCTCGCGGGGCGCGTACCTGCTCTCCCGGGACTGCGGGGAGCTGGAGAAGATCGTGACGGTGACCCGGGCCGGCGACGACCCGATGACCGAGGCCCGGCGGGAGCTGAAGACCTATCTGCTCGGCCCGGCCGAGGAGAACCCGATGGAGCGGTTCCGGGAGGAGATCGGGCGGCTCTGCCGCTGAGGCCCTGCTCGCGGAGCGCCGGACGACGACGACGGCGGGGGGGGGGGGGGCCCCCCCCCCCCCCCCCGGCGCCCCACAGGACGCCCCGCGCGGCCGGCGGGGGGGGGCCGGCCCCC
>NZ_JBNCOB010000001.1:0-109547 GCF_049847285.1 Micromonospora sp. DT62 | reverse complement strand
CTGTCGCCCTGCTCCGGGACCCCGGCACGCCCACTAGGTGGGTGGCCGCTGGCACCCGTCCACCGCCGTCGTCGTCGAAAGGTCAGCCCTGTCGCTGCGGCGGGGTGTCGACGTCCCGCGAGACGACCTCGCCGCGCTCGTCGACCCAGCCCTTCGGGCGCGCCGGGTTGCCGGCGACGAGCTGGTACGGCGCCACGTCCCGGGTCACCACGGAGCCGGCCGCGATCATCGCGTACTCGCCGACCTCGATGCCGCAGACGAGGGTGGCGTTGGCGCCGATCGAGGCGCCCCGGCGGACCAGGGTCGGCGTGATCGTCCAGTCCGGATTCTGCGCCCGGGGCCGGAAGTCGTTGGTGAAGACCGCGCACGGGCCGACGAAGACCTCGTCCTCGATGGTGACGCCCTGGTACACCGAGACGTTGTTCTGGATCTTGACCAGGTCGCCGACCGTCACGCCGGCGTCGACGTACACGTTGCGGCCGATGACGCAGCCGGCGCCGACCTGGGCCGAGGACCGGACGTGGGCAAGGTGCCAGACCTTCGTGCCGTCGCCGACGCGGGCACCCTCCTCGACGTCGGCCGTCGGGTGGACGAAGACGGAGGGGGGCAGGGAACTGCTGTCAGTCATCCTTCAACTCGCATGGCTCGGGGCGCGGCGTCGCGCCGTCGGTGATCCGCGTCGGCGTACGCCGGGCGGGCGTCGATCGCGCGGATCGGTTCTGCCACACCCGCCCCGGGGCGCGCGGGCGAGGTCGGGGGAGCGGACTCGGCGTAGCATAGCGACCCGTCAGGCGAGCAGCGCCGCCACCGCGTCGGCGACCGGCAGGTCCGCCGGCAGCGCGTCGGCGGCCACCACGGCGGGCACCGGCAGCGGGCCGTACAGGTGCGGGAAGAGCGCCCCGTCGCGCGACGGCTCCCAACGCAGCGCGTCGCCCAACCGGTCCGGGTCCACCGTCAGCAGGGTCAGCCCGGTGGCGCCCGCGAAGTACCGCCGGGCCGTACCGACCACCTGGTCGGCGCCGGAGAGGTGGATGAACCCGGACTGCCGGTCCAGCGCCGTACCGTCGAGGTGGCCGGCGGCCAGCGCGTCGTCCCACTCGGTGGTGGTGAGGAGCTTGTAGATCACCCCGGCAGCCTACGCGCGGCCGGTCCCGCGGGCGGCCGTCCCGGTTTCCGGGTACCGCCCCGGTGCCCGCCGCCGCCCGGCATGCTCGGGGCAGCGGGTCGCGGAGGGATGGCGATGGAGAGCTACGACGAGGACTGGACCGACAGCCAGCGGGCGCTGTACGACGAGTGCCACCGGGCGGGCGGCGAGTGGGCCGGCGACCCGGACACCCCCACCGAGGACGTGCAGCACGTGATCAACCTCGGCCAGGCGGACGACGACACCCTCCCGGACGCCGAGATCGACTATCCGCCCCTGGTCGACGCCGTCACCCAGGCCACCGGCGAGATCGTCACCAGCGTGCCCGCCAGCCACGACGACCCCGGCTTCCGGGGCTTCGTCGACGGGGTCCGCGACGCCACGGCCGACGAGGTCTTCGGTCTCTGACCTGCCGGTCGACCACCACCGGCGCCCCGGCGCCGGCGCGCCGACGCGGCCGTCGCCGGGTCGGTGCGGGACCGGCCCTCCCGTCGCGGGCGTACTTCTGCCACCATTCGGGGTCGACGGACCGACGAATGGGGGCCCCGGGTGCGCATCCTGCTGGTCGAGGACGACCGCCGGGTGGCCGCCGCGCTCTCCTCCGCCCTCACCCGCCGGGGGTACGAGGTGGAGCACGCCGCGACCGTCGCCGCGGCCCTCTGCGCCGCCCCCTGCGACCTGGTGCTGCTGGACCTGACCCTGCCCGACGGGGACGGCACCGACCTGTGCCGGGAGCTGCGGCGGCGCAGCAGCCAGCTCGGCATCATCGCCGTGACCGCCCGGGGCGAGGAACGGGACCGGGTGCTCGGCCTGCGGCTCGGCGCGGACGACTACGTGGTCAAGCCCTTCTCCATGACCGAACTCCAGGCGCGCATCGAGGCGGTGCTGCGCCGCGCGGCGCACACCGTGCCGGAGCGCAACCTGATCGAGGTGGGGCCGGTACGCGTCGACGTGTCCGCCCGGACGGTCACCGTCGGGGGCCGGCCGGTGGCGCTGACCCGCAAGGAGTTCGACGTCCTGCTCTCCCTGGCCCGGCAGCCCGGCGTGGCGGTGGCCCGGGAACGGATCCTGCTCGACGCCTGGGGCTCGACCTGGGGCGACGGGCACACCGTCGAGGTGCACGTCGGCTCGCTGCGTGGCAAGCTGGGCGACCCCGGCCTGGTGGAGACCGTACGCGGGGTCGGCTACCGACTGCGCGGCGAGTGAGGGGACGCCGTGCGACGTCGGCTGGTGATCAGCTATCTGCTGTTGATGGTGCTGGTGCTGATCGCGTTGGAGACCCCGCTGGCGGTCACCCTGGCCAACCGGGAGACCGACCGGGTACGCGCCGACCGGCTCGCCGACGCCACCCGGTTCGCCTCGTTGGCCGGCCCGGCGCTGCGCGGCGGCATGCCCGGCCCGCTCGCCAACGAGCTGCGCAGCTACGACGCCCTGTACGACATCGGCGCGGCGGTGGTCGACCGGGAGCGTCGGACGGTGGCGGCCTCCGGGAGCTGGCGGATGGCCTCGGGTTCCCGCGAGGCGTTGGACATGGCGCTCTCCGGCCAGCAGGCCAGCGGGCCGGACTCGGTCTGGCCGTGGGTCGACGGGCCGATCGTCGTGGCGGTGCCGATCAACGACGGTGGCGAGGTGCTCGGGGCGGTGGTCATCACCACCCCCGCCGATCCGGTCCGGCGGGCCGTGACCGTCTGGTGGCTGGTGCTGGCCGGAACGGGCCTGCTCGCCGTGCTGGCCTGCGTGCTGACCGCGTTCGGGCTGGCCGGCTGGGTGTTGCGCCCGGTCACCGAGCTGGACGCGGTCACCCATGAGATCGCCGAGGGGGACCGTGGCGCGCGGGTGCAGCACCGGCTCGGCCCGCCGGAGCTGCGTCGCCTGGCGACCAGCTTCAACCACATGGCCGACGTCGTCTCCGACGTGATGGACCGGCAGCGGGCGTTCGTCGCGCACGCCAGCCATCAGCTGCGCAACCCGCTGACCGCGCTGCGGCTGCGGGTGGAGGAGCTGGGACCGAGCCTCACCGACGCGGACGGGCGTGCCGAGCACCAACTGGCCCTGGAGGAGACCGACCGGCTGGCCCTCGTGCTGGACGCGCTGCTGACCCTGGCCCGCGCCGAGCGGCGGGAGAACCAGCGGGTCACCGTCGACGCGGCGGCCGTCGCCGCGTCCCGGGTGGCCGCCTGGGAGCCGCTCGCCCGGCACCACCGCATCACCCTCCGGCTGGTGGCCGGGGACGCCCCGGCGTACGCGCGGACCGTGCCGACCGCCATCGACCAGGCCCTGGACGCGCTGATCGACAACGCGGTCAAGTTCAGCGACGCCGGTGGGGAGGTGACGGTGACCGTCCGGCACGACGGCGACGGCACCGCGCTGGAGGTCCGGGACACCGGGCCGGGCATGACGGCGAGCCAGCTCGGGCAGGCGACCGAGCGGTTCTGGCGGGCCCCGGAGGTGCAGAACATCGACGGGGCCGGGCTGGGCCTCACCATCGTCGCCGTGCTGGTCGACGCCTCGGACGGGCGGCTCACCATGCGCGGGGGCGAGCCGCGCGGCCTGGTCGCCGGCCTCTGGTTCCCCGCCCCCGCCGCCCCCGCCCCCGACGCCCCCGCGCGCGGGGACGGCGCTCCCGCCGACACCGTGCCCGGCGCTCCCGCCGCGCCGGCCCGCGACGACGCTGCCGAGTCACTCCCGGCGGGGGCGGTCGAGCGCTGAGGCCGTCGGGCCTGTCGAGCTGCCCCGTCCATGAGACCTGCCCCGCGGGGTCAGGGCTTGGCGGCGCGGTACCACTCGGCGGCGCCGGGGTGCAGCGGCAGCGGGGCGGTGGCGATGGCCGAGCGGGGGCTCATCCGCCCGGCGGCCGGGTGCGCGGCGGCCAACTCCTGGCGGCGTTCCATCAGCAGCCGGGTCACCTCCCGGATCAGCGGCGTCGGCAGGTCGGCCCGGACGATCAGGAAGTTCGGGTTGGCCACCGTGGTCACCGGGTCGGTGCCGTACACCGAGCGGGGGATGTCCCGGGAGACGTAGACCTCCGGGTTGCTCTCGCGCAGCGGCCCGGTCCACTCGCCGAGGTCGACGATCCGGGTCGCGCTGTCGGCCGTGAGCTGCTCCAGCGCCCTGACCGGCAGCCCGCCGGAAAAGAAGAACGCGTCGATCTTGCCGGCCCGCAACGCCGCGACCGAGTCGTCGAGGCCGAGGTGCTCCTGGCGTACCCGGTCACCGCCGAGGCGGGCCACCTCCAGCACCCGGACGGCGGTGATCTCGGTGCCGGAGCCGGACGCTCCCACGGACACCCGCCGCCCGCGCAGGTCGGTCAGGGTGCGGACGGGACCGCCGGCGGTGGTGACCAGGTGCAGCAGGTCGTCGTAGACCCGGGCGACCGCGACCACGGACGGGTGCGTCGCCGGCGCCGCCGGCAGCACGTCGGCCTGGGTGAAACCGAGCTCGGCCTCGCCGGAGCCGACCAGCCGGACGTTCTCCGCCGAGGCGGCGGTCACCACCACGCTGGCCCGGACGTCCGGCAGCTCCCGGTTGAGCACGGTGGCCAGGGACTGCCCGAAGGCGTGGTAGACCGCCGTCGGGCTGCCGGTCGCGATCCGGATCCGTACCGGTGGCTCGGGAGCATCCTGGCAGCCGGCCACGCCGGGCAACGCCACCACCAGCAGCAGCGCCAGCAGCGTCGGCGGGCGGACAAGGCGCGGGCGGACACGGCGGAACCCGGTGCGACTCACGCGCTGCACTCTGCGCCGTGCGGGCCGTCGCCGCAACCCGCCGCCCACCGACCGGGCTAGGAACCCGGCGGCGTGTCGGTGACGATGGTCAGCTCGCTGCGGTACGCGACCGGGCCGCAGCGCCGCCGAACGTGCTCATCCGGCAATCATGACCGCTCGCGCAGGTGGGCGGGATCCAGCGCGGTGCTGTGCAGGATCCGCTGGCGGTCCGGGCCGTCGGCGACACAGACCAGATAACAGCCGGTGCCCGGGCGCAGCAGCGCCGGAACGTCCAGCAGGGCCGCGCCGCGTACCAGGATGGCGGCCAGTTCCCGGTCGGTGATCCGGACGCCGAGGATGTGCCGTCGGACGTGCCGCCCACCGGCGAGCAGGGCGGCCCGCCAGGCGGCCGCGGCCAGCCGGGGCCGCCACGCCCGCCGTACGGTCGACGCGCCCGGGACCGGCCCGCCCAGCAGCTCGCGCCGGCCCTGCCGCCAGCCGGCCTCCAGCGTCCTCGCGTACGCCGGCCGGTGCTGGTGCGGCACGGAGAGCCGGTGCAGCTCGAAGCGGCGGCGGAGGCCGCCCACGGTCACCTCGTGCTCGATGGGGACGTCCAGCCGGTGGAGGAGTTGACGCATGCGGTGCGCCGCCTCCTCCCGGTTGAACTCCACCGACGGGGGGCGGTGCTCCGCCGCCGGCCGGCGGGTGCCGACGACGGCCGGCGGGGGCGTGCAGCGCAGCAGGCAGGCGGCCTCGAACGCGTCGGCCAGGGTGGACCAGTCCAACGGCGGCGGCGTCGAGGGCAGGCGCGGCCGATCGAGCAGGATCTGTTCGGGAGCCAACGTGGGCACTCCTTGTCGGCGTCGGGGGTCCCTCTACCGTGGTCGCTCGACGCCGCCGGGGAAACCGATCGGCCCCAGCCTTGAGGAAATCTTGCGGCTGTCCTACAGCTCCGTGACGATCACGTCGACCTGGCGTGGCCGGCCGGGCGGGGCGGGCTGCTCCAGCACCGGATACTTCAGGTCGCGCAGCGCGGTCAGCAGCCCGTCGACGGTGCGCGGCCGGGCGCCCGCGGTCAGCAGGTCGCGGACCAGCCGGCCCTTGGTCGCCTTGTTGAAGTGGCTCACCACCGACCGGACGGGCACGCCGTCGACCTCCCGCTCGTGCAGCACCCGGACGGTCACCGTGCGGTCGGCCACCTCGCCGCGCGGCGCCCAGGTGGCCGCGTAGGCGCCGGAGCGCAGGTCGAGCACGGGCCCGTCGCCGGCCGCCGCGGCCATCGCTGGCGCGAGCGCCCGCCGCCAGTACGCCGACAGCGCCCCGAGCCCCGGCAGCCGCGCCCCGATCGGGCACCGGTAGGGCGGGATCCGGTCGGTGAGGCGTACCGCGCCCCAGAGCCCCGAGCTGATCAGCACCGATCGGCGGGCGGCCCGCTGCGCGGGCGCCGGCAGCGAGGCGAGATCGAGCGCCTCGTAGAGCACCCCGGTGTAGACGCGGCCGGCGGGCGCGGTGGCCGCCGCCCGCAGCCGGGCGTTGCGGCGCAACTCGCCGCGCTGGCCCTCGCTGATCCCCAGCGCCGCCAGGGCCGCCCCCTCGTCGCCGTCGGCGCTGAGCGCGACCAGCGCCGTCAGCACCTCCTCCCGGGCGCCGGTCAGCTCCGGCAGGGAGAGCCCGGCGAGGTCCAGCCGCCGGCCGGTGCCGGCGTCGGCCTTCCCCTCGGAGGGCGGCAGCAGGATGAGCATCGGTGACTCCTCGGCTCGGCGCGGCGTCCGCGCGCCGGTCCGGCCAGCGTACGGGCCGGCCCTACCGCCACGGCCGCACCGGCGTCTGGGGGTGGTACACGCGATACCCGCCCACGTCGGCGACCAGCGCGGCGTCGGCCCGGTCGCCCAGCAGCCGGCGCAGCCGCCGTTCCGCCGCCGAGCCGGCCGCCAGCACGTACCCGGGCCGGTCGGCCCGCCCCACCTGCCGCCAGTACGCGGGATAGCGGTTCTGCCCGGGGGTGAGGTCGCCGTCGAGCACCGCGCACACCACCGCCTCGGCCGTGTTGAAGATCAGCCGGTTGCAGGTCCAGTAGTCCCCGTACACCTGGCGGGGGCCGCCCGCGCGGAGCGTGTCGGCCAGCTCGCGGGCCTGCCGCTCCTCGGCCCGGGACGCCGCGGTGCCGGTGGCCGCGAACAGCACGGTCACCACCAGCGTGGTCGCGGCCAGCGCGGCGAGCACGGCGGTGGCCAGCGCGCCGGCCAGGCGGCCGAACGCGCCGACCGTGCCCCGCCAGCAGGCGACCGCCGCCAGCCAGAGCGGCCAGAGCACCGCCGGCAGGGAGAGCTGGAGCACCGACAGGTAGCGGGCGTTGTCCAGGGGGCTGGTGGCGGCCAGGGGGCTGCGCACGTACGACAGCAGGGTCAGCGCCGCGCCGACGACCAGCGCGAGGTGCACCACCGGGCCGACCCGCTCGCCGCGCGGGGCGCCCGCGGCCCGGCGGTACGCGAGGACGGCGAGCGCGGCGGCGACCGCCAGCAGCACGGGGTAGAGCAGCCCGAACCAGCCCTGCCAGCGGGCGCAGCCGTCGATCGGGCAGAGGCCGGCGGCGAGCGGCACCCCCTCCAGCAGCCCGCCGTCGAGGCGCTGCGACCACGGCGGCGTCGGCCCCGCCTTGGTGCTGATCTCGCGGAACACCGACAGCGAGTCCTCGCCGGGCGGGGCGAGGAGGTTGTCCCGGATCATCGGCGCGATCCCGACAGCGAACCCGGCCAGCAGCAGCGCCCCGGCCCAGCCGAGCAGCTCCCGGCGGGCCACCCACACCAGCACCAGCGCGGCCACCGCCAGGTAGGGCAGGATCAGCCAGTCCGACCAGACGGACACCCCGGCGAGCAGGCCGAAGAGCCCGACGGCCAGCCGGCGGTGCCGCACCGTTGCGCGGGCGAGTCCCACCGCGATCAGCAGCATCACCAGCACCGCGACCTTCACCTCCGGGCGGCCGCCGACCACGGTCAGCTGGTCCCGGACGACCCGTTCCCCGCCGAGCGCCAGCAGGCCGACGATCCCGGTGGCGAACCAGGGCGAGCCGATCCGCCGCGTCAGCCGGTGGATCAGCCAGAGGAAGAGGGCGTAGAGCAGCAGCAGCGGCAGGCGCAGCAGCGGCCAGCCCGGTCCGGCCACCGCGATCAGCGGCGCGGCCAGGTACGACTCCAGCACCCCCATGTAGCGCTGCCCGTAGAGGAAGACCGGCAGCTCGCGACCCTGCGCGATGTGCAGCGCGGCCAGCCCGAACGTCGCCTCGTCGCTGTTGGAGACGGGCACCGTGTGCAGGGTCAGGACCAGCCGGTAGCCGACCCCGGCGAGCCCGAACAGCAGCGCCACGAGCGCCGGCCGGTCGAGCTGCGGGCGCCACCGCCCACGCTTGCGCACTGGTTGCGACACGACCAACGCCCCCGTCGTCGTCCCGACCGGAGTGTTTCACGCCGTCGGGGCCGGCCGGGGCGGATCGGCGCAGCGCGGACGATCCGCCGGACCACGGCGGGCATGGCCTCGGGCTTCCCGGCGGCTGAGGAAGATCGCCTCGCGTGGCCGAGGTGGCCGGTTTGTGGCAGGGTTGCTGGCGTGCCACCCACTGCCGCCGGCCAGTTGGCCGTACCGAACCTGCACCGGGCCGCGCGGATCGAGGACGCCGTGCACTCGCTGGTCGAGCGCCGGCTGCGGCGCACCGGCTGGCGGACGAACGTCATCGCGTACACCGGCTACGGCGCGCCCGGCTGGGTGCGGGTGATGTGCCGGGTGCTGCTGAGCCGGCCGGACACCCGCCAACGCGGCCGGCTGGAGAAGGTGCGCGGGTGGCGCAGCTTCACCACGCTGCCGGCCAAGCACGTCACGGTCACCATTGAGGCCGGCGGGGAACGGCACGAGGCGCGGGCCGACCGCAGCGGGTTCGTCGACGCAGTGGTCGAGGCGGGCCTGCCGCCCGGCTGGGGCTCGGTGCGGATCAGCCTGCCGGACGCCGAGCCGGTCGAGGCGCCGGTGCGCATCCTCGACCCGGAGGTGCGCTTCGGCATCCTCTCCGACATCGACGACACGGTCATGGTCACCGCGCTGCCCCGGCCGCTGCTCGCCGCCTGGAACACGTTCGTCCTCGACGAGCACGCCCGCAACGCCGTGCCCGGCATGGCGGTGCTCTACGAGCGGCTGGTCACCGCGCACCCGGGCGCTCCGGTCTTCTACCTCTCCACCGGCGCCTGGAACGTGGCGCCGACGCTGACCCGGTTCCTGTCCCGGCACCTCTACCCGGCCGGGCCGCTGCTGCTGACCGACTGGGGGCCGACCGCCGACCGCTGGTTCCGCAGCGGACGGGAGCACAAGCGGGTCACCCTGGCCCGGCTGGCCAAGGAGTTCCCCGACGTGAAGTGGCTGCTGGTCGGCGACGACGGGCAGCACGACCCGGAGATCTACCGCGAGTTCGCCGCCGCCCACCCGGAGAACGTGGCCGGCGTGGGCATCCGCCGGCTCTCGCCCACGCAGGCGGTGCTGGCCGGTAGCCTGCCCACCCCGGCCGGCGAGTCGTCGGCGGGGCCGGTGGGGCAGAAGTGGCTCTCCGCGCCCGACGGCGCCGGCCTGTGGAAGCTGCTGCGCGACGCCGGCCTGGTCTGACGCCCCGCTTCCGGGCGGCGGCGGCTGCGACGTGGCGGCGGCTGCTGCCGGCGGCTGCGGGCAAGCGGGTGGTGGGTTGCCTGCTTTGCCCGGACTGCCTGCTCCGTCCGGAGCGGGGCGCCCTCGAGGGGAGCGTTCCTTGAGGCCGTCACAGCGACTCGTGTTACGCAGAGTGGTCGAAGCCTCCGCTTGGCTGCTGCCGCTCCGCTCGCTTTGCTCTGCAGCCATATCGGCACCAGGCACGCTGCGTTAGTGGCGCGTATGTGGCTGCAGAGCAAAGCGAGCGCGGAGGCATGGGGGCGTCCTCGGCGGGATGAGGTGAATCACCTGGTCACGCCGTTCCTTGGTGCGGGGTGCCGGGTCCTGAGCCTTCCGTAGGGCAATCCTCGATGACGCAGAGTGAGAATCGGAGGCCTTAGCTAGAGGGTGACGCACCGTGAGCGGTGCGTGACGGGATTCTCTCGTCCGGTCCGAGGTGAGGTCCGCAGGGGCGAAAACTTGTGAAGGATACTTGCGCAACAAGCCAGCAACATTGAACATCTTTTCGTGCGTAGAGATTATGGTCGATACTTGTCCGGGCTTGCGCTGGCGGCGGCGCTGGCGCTCGGCGCGGCCCTCCCCACGGCCGCCCCTGCCGCCCCGCCCGCCGGGCCGGGGACCGCGTCGGACACCGCGCCGGAGACCGTGCCGGTCGCCGCCCAGGCGGCCTGCGTGACCGACCCGGCCACCCCGAAGCGGCAGCTGCGCGGCATGTGGATCGCCAGCGTGGCCAACATCGACTGGCCCAGCCGCACCGGGCTCACCCCCGCCGCCCAGCAGGCGGAGTACCGGGGCTGGCTCGACCTGGCCAAGCAGCGGCGGATGAACGCCGTCGTGGTGCAGATCCGCCCCGCCGCCGACGCGTTCTGGCCGTCGACGTACGAGCCGTGGTCGCAGTGGCTGACCGGCACCCAGGGCGGCAACCCGGGCTACGACCCGCTGGCCTTCATGGTGGCCGAGGCGCACGCCCGCAACCTGGAGTTCCACGCCTGGTTCAACCCGTACCGGGTGGCGAACCACACCGACCTGAGCAAGTTGGCGACCAGCCACCCGGCCCGCAAAAACCCGGGCTGGACCGTCACCTACGGCGGACACATCTACTACAACCCCGGCATTCCCGCCGTGCGTGCCTTCGTGCAGGACGCGATGATGGACGCCGTCAAGCGCTACGACATCGACGCGGTGCACTGGGACGACTACTTCTACCCGTACCCGGTCAGCGGGGTGGCCTTCCCCGACCAGGCCACCTACGCCCAGTACGGCGCCGGTTTCAGCACCATCGGCGACTGGCGGCGAAACAACGTCAACCTACTGGTCCGGGAGATGCGTGACAAGATCCGGGCGGTTAAGCCGTGGGTGAAGCTCGGCGTCAGCCCGTTCGGCATCTGGCGCAACGCCGGCACCGACCCGCTCGGTTCGCGTACCACGGGCCTCCAGTCGTACGACGCGATCTACGCCGACACCCGGCGCTGGGTGCGGCAGGGGTGGGTCGACTACATCGCCCCGCAGATCTACTGGCACATCGGCCACCCGGCGGCCGACTACGCGGAGCTGGTCCGCTGGTGGTCCGAGACCGTGGCCGGCACCGACGTGCAGCTGCTCGTCGGGCAGGCCACCTACCGCGCCGGCGCGTCCGGGCAGGACGCCGCCTGGCAGGACCCGGCCGAGCTGACCGACCACCTCACGCTGAACCGCAGCTACCCCCGGATCGTCGGCGACATCCACTTCAGCGCCAAGGACGTCCGCGCGGACCGCATCGGCGCCGTCTCCCGGACGGCGACCGACCACTACCGCCGGCCCGCGCTGGCACCGGCCGGGGTGGGCGGCGCCGCGCCCGCCGCCCCGAACCTCACCTCGGCGGTACGCGGCACGGGCGGCGTGACCCTCACCTGGCAGCGCGGCGCCACCGGCAGCACCGCCGCGTACGCGGTGTACCGGCTGCCCGGCGACGGTGCGGTAGACGCCTGCGACCTGGCCGACGCCCGCAACCTGCTCGGCACGGTCCGCGCCTCGGGCGGCACCGGGACGTTCACCGACGCCACCGCCGCGGCCGGCTCGACCTACCGGTACCTGGTGACGGCGCTCGACCGGCTGCACCATGAGAGCGCCGCCAGCAACGCGCGGGTCGTCACCGGCACCGGCGGTACGTTCAGCGTGATCGTGGACAACGCCACCGCCGGCGGCTTCACGGCCGCCACCACCTGGGGCACGTCGTCGTACCTCCCGGCGCGCTACGGGGCCAACTACCGGTTCGCCAGCCCGCAGGCGGTCAGCGACCCGGCCTGGTTCACCGCGACGCTGCCCGCAGCGGGCTCGTACCGGGTCGAGGTCTGGTACCCGGCCGACCCCG
Organism: Micromonospora sp. DT62; assembly: GCF_049847285.1. NCBI lineage: Bacteria > Bacillati > Actinomycetota > Actinomycetes > Micromonosporales > Micromonosporaceae > Micromonospora > Micromonospora sp. DT62. Next base: position 97,666 of record NZ_JBNCOB010000001.1, on the reverse strand, counting down.
GCTACAACAGCGCCACGCCGCACCTGGTGGCGACGGCGAACGGGAACGTGACGGCCACCGTCGACCAGCGCAGCGGCGGCGGGCAGTGGCGGGTGCTCGGCACCTACGACCTCGCCGCGGGGACGCGCCAGGTCGTCGGGGTCAGCCGCTGGACCAGCACCCAGGGGTACGTCGTCGCCGACGCGATCCGGATCACCCGCCTCTGAGCATGCCCGTTCCCCGGGGCGTCCCGCCGCCCCGGGGAACTGGCCGGCCAACGATAGGGTCGGGCCGATAGATGCGTTTCGTGACCAGGGGAGGGCTCATGCGTCGACGTGTTGCCGCCGGTTCGGCAGCCGTGCTGGCGCTGGCCGTGGGTGTCTCGGGATGTGCTGATGACAAGCCACCGCCTCCGCCTCCACCGCAAACAGCCTCGGCGAGCCCTGCCGAGTCGTCGGCACTCGACCCTCCGCTGGCCTTTGCCGCGAAGCCGGTCCGGATACCGCTGCCCAGCAGAATGTTCCAGGTCCGGGACGGGGCCGCATATCTGCTGGAGGGCAACAACGCGCTCGCCGCGTACGACCTGGCCACGGGTGCGCGTCGCTGGAGTGCGCCGCTGGCCGGTCCGCCCGTCAGGCTGGGCAACACCGGGCCGATGATCGCGGAGGTGGACGGCAGGCCGACCGCCTTCGTGACCTACCGGGTGGAGATCGCAGGCAGCGGAACGGTTCCCGACCGCACCGTGCTGCGGGTGGCGAGCTTCGGGCTGGCCGATGGCGCGCCCGGCTGGCAGTCGGACGTGGACGACAGGGGCATCCCTGATGACGGCAGCCTCGGGGTCGACAAGGTGGTGGCGGCCAGCTCCGACCATGTCGTGCTGTCCACCGACTCGTATGACACGGGAGGCGTCAGCGGCGACTTCACCGCCGTCCTCGACGCCAGGACCGGCAAGACCCGGTGGACGGAGCCCGCCTTTCAGGCCCGAGCCCTCGACGGCGACGTCGTCGCCGGCATGAGTTCCGAGCCGCATCCGGACCGGACCCCGAGTTCGACGATCGGGCTCGCCGCGTCGGACGGTTCCCAGGTGTGGGCCCACGAGGAGACAAGGCCGGTCGGCAACCTGATCAACGGCCCGCTCGGCGGCGGGTTGCTGCAGGTGTACCCGGTGGGCCGCCGCGGCGACGGGCCCAACGGGATCGTCGACCTGAAGACCGGTCGCGAGGTCATCCGCCTGGAGACGGGGGGTAGCTCCAGCGTCTGTCGATACGACGACGAGAGCGTCGTCGTCTGCTCGCAGCACCTCAGCAGCCGGAACGGAACGATGGTCGCGTACGACGCCACGTCCCACAAGCGACTGTGGCAGGTGCCCGAGAAGGGTTCCGGGCGGGAGGCGCCCAGGATCACGGCGGCCCGACGTGGCATGGTCTACGGATCCACCAGCAACGGGCCGCTGATCCTCGACGCGCGCACGGGGCAGGACAAGGTCACGGATCTCCCCTTCGTCCCCGAAGTCGTCGTTCCGGGTTTCGGGATCGAAGTCGAACAGAGGGAGATGACTGTCCATCCCGCGGTCGGCTGATCCACGTACGGTCAGTCGCGGCGCAGCCAGAGCACGCCGAGCGGCGGCACCCGCAGCGCCGCCGAGGCGGGCAGCCCGTGCCACGGCACGTCCTCGGCGTGCACGGCGCCCAGGTTGCCGACCCCCGAGCCGCCGTAGTGGTGGGCGTCGGTGTTGAGCACCTCCGCCCAGGTGCCGCCGGCCGGCAGCCCGACCCGGTAGTCCTCCAGCGGCAGGGCGGAGAAGTTCGCCACGCAGACCAGGGTCGCGCCGTCGGGGGCGATCCGGACGAACGAGACGGTGTTGTTGGCGACGTCGTCGCCGGCGATCCAGCGGAAGCCGGCCGGCTCGGTGTCCTGCGCCCACAGCGCGGGGGTGTCCCGGTAGACGCGGTTCAGGTCGCCGACGAGCCGCTGCACCCCGGCGCGGGCCGGGTCGTGCAGCAGGTACCAGTCGAGGCCCCGCTCCTCGCTCCACTCCCGGTCGTCGGCCAGCTCGCAGCCCATGAAGAGCAGCTGCTTGCCGGGGTGCGCCCACATGTACGCCAGCAGGGCGCGTACGTTGGCCAGCCGCTGCCAGGTGTCGCCGGGCATCTTGCCGGCCAGGGAGCCCTTGCCGTGCACCACCTCGTCGTGGCTGATCGGCAGCACGTAGTTCTCGCTCCAGGCGTACGCCAGGGAGAACGTGAGCTGATGGTGGTGGTGCTGCCGGTGGACCGGGTCCTTCGACGTGTAGAGCAGGGTGTCGTGCATCCAGCCCATGTTCCACTTGAAGCCGTACCCGAGCCCGCCGTCGGCCGTGGCGCGGGTGACCCCCGGCCAGGCGGTGGACTCCTCGGCGATCATCGTCACCCCGGCGTGGTGCTTGTAGACCGTCGCGTTCACCTCCTGCATGAACGCGATGGCCTCCAGGTTCTCCCGGCCGCCGTGCCGGTTGGGCAGCCACTGCCCCTCCTGGCGGGAGTAGTCCAGGTAGAGCATCGAGGCCACCGCGTCCACCCGCAGCCCGTCGACGTGGAACTGGTCGCACCAGTAGAGCGCGTTGGCGACCAGGAAGTTGCGCACCTCCGGGCGGCCGAAGTCGAAGACGTACGTGCCCCAGTCGGGGTGTTCGCCCCGGCGCGGGTCGGGGTGCTCGTAGAGGGCGGTGCCGTCGAAGCGCCCGAGGGCCCACTCGTCCTTGGGGAAGTGCGCCGGCACCCAGTCCAGGATCACGCCGATGCCGGCGGCGTGCAGCGCGTCCACGAGGTGACGGAACTCGTCGGGGTCGCCGAAGCGGGACGTCGGCGCGTAGTAGCCGGTGACCTGGTAGCCCCAGGAGCCGCCGAACGGGTGCTCCATCACGGGCAGCAACTCCACGTGGGTGAAGCCCAGCTCCGTGACGTACGCGGTCAGCTGCTCGGCCAGCTCACGGTAGCTCAGCCCGGGGCGCCACGAGCCGAGGTGCACCTCGTAGACGCTCATCGGCTCCTGGTGCGGCTGCCGCCGGGCCCGCCGCGCCAGCCAGTCGGCGTCGCCCCACTCGTACGTCGAGTGGTGCACCACCGACGCGGTGGCCGGCGGCACCTCCGCGTACGCCGCCAGGGGGTCGGCCTTGTCCCGCCACTGCCCGTCGGCGCCCAGGATCCGGTACTTGTAGCGGGCCCCCGCCCCGACGCCCGGGACGAACAGCTCCCACACCCCGCTGCCGCCGAGCGAGCGCATCGGCCAGCCGTCGTCCGGCGCCCAGCCCGCGAAGTCGCCGACCACCCGGACCCCGCGCGCGTTCGGCGCCCAGACGGTGAACGCCACGCCCTCGTCGAAGACCCGCGCGCCGAGCGCCTCCCAGAGCCGCTCGTGCCGGCCCTCGCCGATCAGGTGCAGGTCCAGCTCGCCCAGGGTGGGCGGGTAGCGGTACGGGTCGTCGTGGGTCCGGCCGTCGACCTCGACGCGGTAGTCGAGCACCTCGCCCGCGACCTCCGCCTCGAACACGCCGACGTCGTGCACCCGCCGCATCCGGTGCCGCTCGCCGTCGACGACGAGGGCGACGTCGGCGGCGCCCCGGCGCAGCGTCCGGACGACCGTCCGCCCGTCGGCCGGGTGCGCGCCGAGGACGGCGTGCGGGTCGTGCGTGGCGCCGGCGATCAACTGGTCCATCGGGCGTCGTCCTTTTGGGCGGGAGTGGTGGGGGCGGTGCCGCCCGAGAGGTCGTCGGGGACGTCTTCGACGGTCAGGTCCGGCGCCGCCTGTGCCGGCGCGGGGCCGGCACCGGGGGCGGGTCGCCGCACCGTCAGCACGTGCGCCGGTTGCAGGTACGGGTCGAGGCGCACGGCGTTGCGCTGCCCCCAGTCGTAGCTGGCGCCGGTCAGCTCGTCGCGCACGGTGAACCGGTCGTGCCAGTCGAGGCCGAGCGCGGGCATGTCGAGCGTGGTGTTGCCCCACTGCACGGTCTGCGGGTCGAACGAGCAGATCACGACGACGGTGTTGCCCGTCTCCGGGTCGTGCTTGGACCAGCAGAGCAGCGCCGGGTTGTCGATGTCGTGGAAGACCAGGTTGCGCAGCTGTTGCAGGGCCGGGTTCTCCCGGCGTACGCGGTTGAGCACCGCGACGAACGGGGCGAGGGAGCGGCCCTGCGCCTGCGCGCCGGCCCAGTCCCGGGGGCGCAGCTCGTACTTCTCGTTGTCCAGGTACTCCTCCGCGCCGGGGCGGGCGACGTGCTCGAACAGCTCGTAGCCGGCGTACATGCCCCAGGAGGGGGAGAGCAGCGCGGCCAGCACCGCCCGGATCTTGAACATCGGCGGGCCGCCGTGCTGCAACGACTCGTGCAGGATGTCCGGCGTGTTCGGCCAGAAGTTCGGCCGCATGTAGTCGGCCGCCTCGACCAGCTCCTCGCAGTACGCCCGCATCTCCGCCGCCGACGTGCGCCAGGTGAAGTACGTGTACGACTGGGTGAAGCCGACCTTGCCCAGCCCGTGCATGATCGCCGGCCGGGTGAACGCCTCGGCGAGGAAGAGCACGTCCGGGTCGACCTTCTTCACCTCGGCGATCAGCCAGTGCCAGAAGTCGAACGGCTTGGTGTGCGGGTTGTCGACCCGGAAGATCCGGATGCCCTCGCCGACCCAGTGCAGCACCACCCGCAGCACCTCGGCCCGGATGCCCTCCGGGTCGTTGTCGAAGTTGACGGGGTAGATGTCCTGGTACTTCTTCGGCGGGTTCTCCGCGTACGCGATGCTGCCGTCGGCCCGGGTGGTGAACCACTCAGGGTGCTCGGTCACCCACGGGTGGTCCGGCGCGCACTGCAATGCCAGGTCCATCGCCACCTCGAGGCCCTGCTCGGCGGCGGCGGCGACGAAGTCGCGGAAGTCCTCCGGCGTACCCAGGTCGGGGTGGATGGTGTCGTGGCCGCCCTCGGCGGCGCCGATGGCCCACGGCGAGCCGACATCGTCCGGCCCGGCGGTCAGCGAGTTGTTGGGGCCCTTGCGGTTGACCCGGCCGATCGGGTGGATCGGCGGCAGGTAGAGCACGTCGAAGCCCATCGCCGCGACGCCGGGCAGGCGCTCGACGGCGGTGGCGAACGTGCCGGAGCGTGCCGGCGCGTCGGCGGTGGCCGGGACGGCCCCCTCCGAGCGGGGGAAGAACTCGTACCAGGCGGAGAAGAGCGCCCGCCGACGGTCCACCCACAGCCGGTGCTCCGCGCCGGTGGTGACCAGCTCGCGGACCGGGTGCTCCCAGAGCAGGTCGGCCAGCTCCAGCGCGGGGGCGACCCGCCGGGGCAGCTCCCTGTCGGCGTCACCCAGCGCCGCCACCGCCGCGCGGACCCGCCCCGCGTCGCCGGCCGGCACCAACTCCACGGCCGCGGTCAGCACCCGCGCGCCCTCGGCGAGGTCGTTGGCCAGGTCCGCCGGCCCCTGACCGGCGGCGATCTTCTTGGTGACCGCGTTCTGCCAGGTCAGGTACGGGTCCTGGAACGCCTCGACGGTGAACACCCACTCGCCGACCGCGTCGGGGCGGATCACCGCGTGCCAGCGGTCCTGCCCGGGCTCGCCGGGACGCATCCGGGTGAACGGTCGGGCCCGCCCGTCGGGACCACGCCAGACCACGTTGCAGCCCAGCGCGTCGTGCCCCTCCCGGTAGGCGCGGGCCGACACCGGCACCGGCTCGTCGACCACCGCCTTGGCCGGGTAGCGACCGCAGGAGACGACGGGGGAGACGTCTTCGATCGGGAACCGTCCAGTCACCGGTTCAACCTACTGCGCGAGATCCTTTCGCGCGCGGCCAAGCACCCCATCGCCCTCCCTCCTGACGTGTCCGGGGAGGTCCGGTCAGGGCCCGGCGGACACCTGGTGCCCGCACCATCCGCCCGAGTCCGCCGTCGTCGCTCAAGGCGCGGCGGCTGGCGGGCGTGGGTGGTGGCGGGCGGGGCACGATGGCGGGCGTGGGCGGTGGCAGCGTAGATCTTGGTACGAAATGGCCCCCTGAAGGGCCGTTTCCTGCCAAGATCTACTGCTGTCCCGAGATCCGGAACGTTATGCCCAGCGGGTGGAAGATCGGAGCTCAGGCGGGCGGTTCGGTTGCCACGAACGAGCCCTTGCCCTGCCGGGTCACGATCCAGCCTCTCTCCTCCAGGATCCGCAGCGCGTATCGCACGGGCCATGCGCTCGATTGGTACTGCTCGCGCATCTCGGCGATAGACGGCAGCTTGCCGCCGGGCTGAAGGGTGCCCGCGCGGATTGAGGCCGTGACGTCGGCGATTATCTGCTCATACAGCGGTGCTTGCGGCATGGTGGCGCCACCTCTCGTCAGCGAACCGATCTTCGCACCCGGAGTGACACGCCGTGCATGCTCTGTTGACTGTGAAGGCAGTGCCTTCTAAGTTGGCATAGCAGGGGTTCTCTCGTCAGCAGCGGAGCGCCCCGGGGCCGGGCGAGGGAACGCGGATCGTCCTCTCCGCCCGACCCGCCCTGATCCACCTCACCCTGATCCACACCGCATGTTTCGCGCATCTCGTTCTGACCGCACGTTTTGTACTCACCCGCAAGGAGGCTCACGATGCAGGAGCGTCCGTCTGACGGGCCGCTGCCGGCGGCGCATCCGGTTCCGGGTGCCCGCGCTCGGCAACCCGACGGAGATCAGGTGCCCTGCCCGCCCCGCCCGCAGCGCGCGCCGCTCACCCGTCGCCAGTACGCCTACGGCATCACGGTGGCGCTGCTCGTACTCGTGCTCGTCGCGGTCGGGATCCTGTGGTGAGCGGGACGGGCCGACGGTGACCGGCCTGCCGGTGGGCCGGCGGGTCGCCCAGTGGCGGGTGCGGCGCAACATGACCCAGCAGCAGTTCGCCGACCGCCTCGGCAAGTCGAAGAGCTGGGTGGACAAGGTCGAGCGCGGAGTACGCCCGCTGGAACGGATGTCCAACCTGCGGGAGGTCGCCGAGGCGCTGCGGATCGACCTGGAGGTACTGCTCGCGGAGCGGATCGGGCAACCGGACGTCGCCGTTGCCGGTGTGGCGCGGGTCCGGGCCGCCCTGGCCCGCTACCACGTCGAGGCGTCGTCCCGGCCGCCCGACGTCGCGAAGGTGCGGGCCCGCCTCGACCATGCCGAGCAGAGCTACCGGCACGCCCGGTACCCGATCCTGCTCGGCCTGCTGCCCGGGCTGCTCGACGCCGCCCGGGAGGCGCGGGTTGCCCGCCCAGACCCGGTCACCGGCGAACTGCTGGTGCGCGCGTACGGGCTCGTCGCCCTGGTGCTGGTCAAGGTCGGCCAGGGGGAGTTGGCGTGGCTGGCCGCCGACCGGGGGATGGCCGTGGCGCTGGCCACGGACGACGCGCGGCTGGCCGCCGTCGCCACCGTACCGCTGAGTCAGGCGCTGCGGGCCGTCGGCCGGCGGCGCTCGGCGATGGAGACGGCGCTCGTGGCCGCCCGCCGTCTCCCGCCGTGCGAGTCGGCCCAGGGCGCCCTGCCGCCGGGCGAGTCGGCCGAGGGCGCCCTGCCGCCGGGCGGTGACGGTGCCCCGTCGCTGCGCGTGACGTTGCTGCTCCAGGCCGCCCTCGCCGCTGCCGGCCGGGGAGACGAGCGCCGGGTGGCCGCCCTGCTCGACCAGGCTGCGGCAGCGGTCGGCACCGTCGGCGGCGGCTTCGGCCGGGCGTCGGTCGAGGCGGCGCGGGTGGTGGCCGATGCCGCTGTCGGGGACGTCGAGGCGGCGACGGTACGGCACGAGCGGCTGGTCTCCGGTGAGCAGTGGCGGTGGCTGCCGCCCGAGCACCGGGCGGCGTACCTGCTGGACGTGGCCCGCGTACACGCTCTCGCCGGCGACATGGTCCGGGCGGGGCGGGCGCTGCTGGACGCCGAACGCACCGCGCACAGCGAGGTGCACGACCGGCCGGCGGCGCGCGACCTCGTCGCCACCGTGGCCCGGTACGCCGCCGCCCCCGCCGGCCTGGCCCGCCTCGCCGCCGCCCTGCACGTCACCTGAGCCCGTCTCGCAGCCTGCCCGAATCCACCCCCGACACGTATCGTTTGTATTACGTGGTAAAGGGAGGCGTCATGAAACTCAACAGCAAGGGCCAGGTCACGATCCCGGCCGCGTTGCGGGCCCGACACGGGCTGCACGAGGGCGACGAGGTCGACGTCGTGGAGGAGGGCGGTGCGCTGCGGATCGTCCGGGTGAGTGGCGCGGAGACCAGGGGCCAGCGCCTGGTCCGGCACATGCGCGGTCGCGGCGGTGGGAAGCAGACCAGCGGGATGTCCACCGACGAGCTGATGGAGCTGCTACGTGGGGAGTGAGCGTCTCCGCGCGCTGGCACCGCGGCCCGCCGCCTCGGCCACGACGCTGGTGGACACGAACGTGTTGCTCGACATCTTCACCGACGACCCGAACTGGGCGGGCTGGTCGGGTGACGCCCTCGCCGCTGCTCGGGACACCGGCGCCCTGGTGATCAATCCGATCGTCTACGCCGAGGTCTCCGTGCGGTTCGACACCATTGAGGAGTTCGACGAGGCGCTTCCCGCAGCGGACTTCCTCCGCGAGGAACTGCCCTACCCGGCCGGGTTCCTGGCCGGGAAGGCCTACGCCAGATATCGGTCCCAGGGAGGGGCCAAGCGATCGCCGATCGCCGACTTCTACATCGGGGCGCACGCCGCGGTGTGTGGGTACCGGCTGCTCACCCGCGACGGCGCTCGATACCGCACTTATTTCCCGAAGCTCGATCTGATCACTCCGACGGGCTGAGGCCGCGCGGTGCACCTCCAGCACCGTCGCCTCGGCACGCACGCCGTACGCGGCCAACCGGTGCGCGCGGTGCGCCGAGTCGATCCCGAGCCGCAGGAACACCACGGCGCCGAGCAGCAGGACCACGAGGCTCAGCAGCGGGTGTCGCAGCCAGTACCCGGGCAGCCAACGGCTGCGCAGCCGCACCGGCGCGCGTCTTCTCCGCCAGCCCATGCCGCCATCCTGCCCGCCGTCGGCGAGACGTGTCTTCGGTGCCCTTCGTTACGCCAGCAGCGAGCGGTAGAGGTCGATGGTGCGGGCGGCGATGGTGTCCCAGGAGAAGTGCTCGACGGCGCGCCGCCGTCCGGCCCGGCCGAAGTCGGCGGTGCGAGCCGGGTCGGCGAGCAGCTCGTTCATCGCCGCCGCCAGGTCGGCCACGAAGCGGTCCGGGTCCAGCGGCCGGCCGGAGCCGTCGGTGGCCTGCTCGATTCCGACCAGCAGCCCCGTCTCGCCGTCGGCGACCACCTCGGGGATGCCGCCGGTGGCGGTGGCCACCACCGCCGTCTCGCAGGCCATCGCCTCCAGGTTCACGATGCCCATCGGCTCGTAGACCGAGGGGCAGACGAAGACCGTGGCGTGGGTCAACACCTGGATCACCTCGTGCTTCGGCAGCATCTCCGCGACCCACACCACCCCGGAGCGCTTCGCCCGCAGCTCCGCCACCAGGCCCTCCACCTCGGCGGCGATGTCCGGGGTGTCCGGCGCGCCGGCGAGCAGCACCAGCTGGGTGTCCGCCGGCAGGTCCCGCGCCGCGCGCAGCAGGTAGGGCAGGCCCTTCTGCCGGGTGATCCGCCCCACGTACACCACGCTGGGCAGGGCCGGGTCGATGCCGAGCCGGTCCACCACGTCCGTGCCGTGGTCCGGGGCGTACTGCGCCGTGTCGATGCCGTTGTGCACCACCCGGACCCGGTCCGGGTTCACCGCCGGGTAGGCGGTCAGCACGTCGCGCCGCATCCCCTCGCTGACCGCGACGATTGCGTCGGCAGCCTCGAACGCCGTGCGCTCGCACCAGGAGGAGAGCGCGTAGCCGCCGCCGAGCTGCTCGGCCTTCCACGGCCGCAGCGGCTCCAGGCTGTGCGCGGTCACCACGTGCGGCACGCCGTGCAGCAGCTTCGCCGTGTGCCCCGCGAAGTTGGCGTACCACGTGTGGCTGTGCACCACGTCGGTGCCGGCGCAGGCCGCGGCCATCTCCAGGTCCACGCCCATCGTCCGCAGCGCGGCGTTCGCGCCGGTCAGGCCCGCCGGTTCGGCGTACGCGGTGACGCCCGCCTCGGTGCGCGGCGCGCCGAAGCAGTGCACCCGGACGTCGGCGAGCCGGCGCAGCTCCCGGGCCAGGTACTCGACGTGCACACCGGCGCCGCCATACACCTCGGGCGGGTACTCACGGGTCAGCAGGTCGACGCGCAGCCCGGCGGAGTCGTTCATGAACGGCACCCTAGTGCAGAACGCGCGGTCGCACCCGGTTGTGGAACTGTGCCGTACGAGTGGTGAAGTGACGGCGGGGTAGATAGCGTCTGGACATGGCTGCCAAGGTGCTCGCGATCGTCCTGGCCGGCGGAGAAGGCAAGCGCCTGATGCCGCTCACCACGGACCGGGCCAAGCCGGCCGTCCCGTTCGGCGGGATGTACCGCATGGTCGACTTCGTCCTGTCCAACCTGGCGAACGCCGGCTATCTCAAGATCGTCGTGCTGACCCAGTACAAGTCCCACTCGCTGGACCGGCACATCACCAAGACGTGGCGGATGTCGACCCTGCTCGGCAACTACGTCACTCCGGTGCCGGCGCAGCAGCGCCGCGGCCCGTGGTGGTTCGCCGGCTCCGCCGACGCGATCTACCAGAGCTTCAACCTCATCCACGACGAGCAGCCTGACCACGTGATCGTCTTCGGCGCCGACCACATCTACCGGATGGACCCCCGGCAGATGGTGGAGGACCACATCGCCTCCGGCGCCGGCGTCACCGTGGCCGGCATCCGGCAGCCGCTGTCGATGGCCGACCAGTTCGGCGTCATCGAGGTCGGCGAGGACGGCCGGCGGATCCGGGCGTTCCGCGAGAAGCCCACCGACGCGGTCGGCCTGCCCGACGCGCCCGAACAGATCTACGCCTCGATGGGCAACTACGTGTTCAGCACCAAGGCGCTGTGCGAGGCGGTCGAGCGCGACGCGGAGGACAAGACCAGCAAGCACGACATGGGCGGCAGCATCATCCCGATGCTGGTCGAGCGCGGCGAGGCCAACGTCTACGACTTCCGCGACAACGAGGTGCCCGGCAGCACCGACCGGGACCGCGGCTACTGGCGCGACGTGGGGACGCTCGACTCCTTCTACGACGCCCACATGGACCTGATCAACGTGCACCCGGTGTTCAACCTCTACAACTTCGACTGGCCCATCTACACCGGGCAGTTGACCTACCCACCCGCCAAGTTCGTGCACCAGTGGGGCGAGCGGGTCGGCCGGGCGGTCGCCTCGATGGTGTCGCCCGGCGCGGTGATCTCCGGCTCGCTGGTGGAGAACTCGGTCGTCTCGCCCAAGGTGAAGGTGCACTCCTGGGCGCACGTGGACGGCGCGGTGCTGATGGAGGGGGTCGACATCGGCCGGCACGCGGTCGTGCGCCGGGCGATCCTCGACAAGAACGTGATCGTGCCCGAGGGGGCCGAGATCGGCGTCGACCTGGAGAAGGACCGGCAGCGCTACACGGTCTCCGACAACGGCATCGTGGTGATCGGCAAGGGACAGAAGGTGGAACCGTGAGCAGTCATCCCCGGGCTGGCAAGCCCGCCCAGCCCGCCGACCTGGTCGACGTGCCGCGGCTGGTGACCGCCTACTACGCCGAGCACCCCGATCCGCAGGACCCGGCGCAGCAGGTCTCCTTCGGCACGTCCGGGCACCGCGGATCGAGCCTGCGCCACGCGTTCAACTCCGACCACATCCTCGCGGTCACCCAGGCGCTCTGCGACTACCGCCGCGAGCAGGGCCTGGACGGGCCGCTCTTCCTCGGCCGCGACACCCACGCGCTCTCCGCCCCGGCCGCCGTGGACGCGCTCGAGGTCCTCGCGGCCAACGAGGTCACCGTGCTGCTCGACAGCCGCGACGGCTACACGCCCACCCCGGCGGTGTCGCACGCCATCCTCACCCACAACCGGGGGCGCACGAGCGGGCTCGCCGACGGCATCGTCATCACCCCGTCGCACAACCCGCCCGACGACGGCGGCTTCAAGTACAACCCCACCCACGGCGGCCCGGCGGACACCGACGTCACGAGGTGGATCCAGGACCGCGCCAACGCCATCCTCGCCGACGGCCTGAAGGAGGTCCGGCGGATCCCGTACGCCCGGGCCCGCGCCGCCGACACCACCGGGACGTACGACTTCCTCGTCCGCTATGTCGACGACCTGCCGGCGGCGATCGACATCGACGCGATCCGCGACGCCGGGGTGCGCATCGGCGCCGACCCGCTCGGCGGCGCCAGCGTGGCCTACTGGGGCGAGATCGCCGAGCGGCACCGGCTGGACCTGACCGTGGTCAACCCGACGGTCGACCCGACGTGGCGGTTCATGACCCTGGACGGCGACGGCAAGATCCGGATGGACTGCTCCTCGCCCAACGCGATGGCCTCCCTGATCGCCGCCCGCGCCGACTACCAGGTCTCCACCGGCAACGACGCCGACGCCGACCGGCACGGCATCGTCACCCCCGACGGTGGCCTGATGAACCCCAACCACTACCTGGCGGTGGCGATCGGCCACCTGTTCCGCACCCGGACGCAGTGGGGCCCCGCCGCTGCCGTGGGCAAGACCCTGGTCTCCTCCTCGATGATCGACCGGGTCGCCGCCGACCTGGGCCGCCCGCTGCTGGAGGTGCCGGTCGGCTTCAAGTGGTTCGTGCCGGGGCTGCTCGACGGCGCGGTGGGCTTCGGCGGTGAGGAGAGCGCCGGCGCGTCCTTCCTGCGCCGCGACGGGGGCACGTGGACGACCGACAAGGACGGCCTCCTGCTCTGCCTGCTCGCCGCCGAGATCATCGCCACCACCGGCCGCACCCCCAGCGAGCACTGGGTGGAGCTGGCCGAGCGCTTCGGCGCGCCCGCGTACGCCCGCATCGACGCGCCGGCGACCCGGGAGCAGAAGGCCGTGCTCGGCAAGCTCTCGCCGGAGCAGGTGACCGCCACCGAGCTGGCCGGCGAGCCGATCACCGCGACCCTCACCACCGCGCCCGGCAACGACGCGCCGATCGGCGGGCTCAAGGTGACCACCGAGTCGGGCTGGTTCGCCGCCCGGCCGTCGGGCACCGAGGACGTCTACAAGATCTACGCCGAGTCCTTCCAGGGCCCGGAGCACCTTGCCCGGATCCAGCAGGAGGCGAAGGACCTGGTCTCGGAGGTCCTCGAACGGGCCTGAGCACCTGGCTCGCCTCCCACCGCAGCCGCCGACACCGGTGTGCGCCGGACCGAGCGGCGCCGGTGCCGGCGTCAGAAGGCGTGCTCGACTGTCGAGCTGCCCCATGCCTGCGGGCCGGTCGGGGCGGTCTCCGACGCGGACGCCCGCTGACGGGAGCGCTCCTGCCAGGCCGGTCGTGCCTGCCTGGCCTGCCGTGCCTGGCCTGCCGTGCCTGCCTGGCCTGCCGTGCCTGGCCTGCCGTGCCTGCCTGGCCTGCCGTGCCTGGCCTGCCTGGCCTGCCTGGCCTGCCTGGCCGGTCGAGCCTGCCTCGCTGTCGAGCTGAGTCGTCTACGACATCAGCTCGACAGCGTGTGCCGGGCGCAGCGTGTGCCGGGCGCAGCGTGTGCCGGGCGCAGCGTGTGCCGGGCTCAGCGTGTGCCGGGCGCAGCGTGTGCCGGGCGCAGCGTGTGCCGGGCCCGGGGTGTGCCGGGCTCAGCGTGTGCCGGGCCCGGGGGCGTAGTGGGGTTCGGGGCGTGGCGGGTCCAGGCGTCGGTGAGGGCGGTCCGCGCAGGCCGAGTCGCGATGCCGGGCTGGCGTGGGACGCAGGTGGGCGGGTCAGCGGGGCGGGGGCAGCTCGCGGCGGTTGAACTTCTCCCGCAGGCCCTCCGGCAGCAGTTCGCGGAGCTGGTCGGGAAGCAGCGGCAGGTCCAGCAGGCTCAGCTTGAGCTGGTTGCGTTCCTGGTAGCGGCGCGGGTCGAGGCGGACGACCAGACCGGCGTCGTGCCGGTAGCGGATCTGCACGACACCCTCCGTCGCGGCGTCCCGGATGACCAGGCCGTCCACCTCCACCGCGACCGGGCCGGAGCCCTCGCGCAGTTGCAGGCGGACCGTCTCGTGGGGGGAGAGCACCAGCGCACGGGAGATGCCGGCCATCGGGGCGGACGGGGTCACCACCACCGCCTCGGTGGCCGGCGAGACGAGCGGGCCGCCGGCGGCGTAGCTGTAGGCGGTCGAGCCGGTCGGGGTGCTGACCACCAGCGCGTCGCAGCGGTAGTACCCGTACTGCTGTCCGTCGACGGCGAGGGAGGCGCTGACGAAGCCGGCACCGGGCTGGCGGATCAGCGCGATGTCGTTGAACGCGACGAGGTCGTCGCCGCAGACGTCGCAGGCCAGGCAGCTGTGGTTCTCCACCGTGAAGTCGTGCGCCACCAGCCGGTCCAGGGCCCTCGGTAGCTCCGGCGGCTCCACCTCGACGAGGAAGCCGAGCTTGCCGACGTGTACGCCGAGCACCGGCTTCGGATCGTGGACGGCCGACCGGAGCGCGCCGAGCATCGTCCCGTCGCCGCCGATGGCGATCAGCGCGTCCGACCGGTGGGCCACCTCGCCCACCGGCAGCGGTTCGACCGTGGCCGGTACGCGGTGCCGGTCCTCGGCGCGTACGGCCAGGGAGATGTGGTGCCGGGCGGCCCAGGTCACGATGGTGCCGACCACCGCGGAGACGTCCCGGGTGGGGTGCAGCACCAGCCCGAGCCGGCTCCGGTCCATGCCTACAGCTCACCACATCCCGGGGTCCCGGGTCGGGCGTACCGCGAGGCGGGCGGGCGACCGCGCGGCGTGTCACTTCGTCACGTCCGGGGCCTTCCGCGTGACGCGCCGGTGCACGGCTCGTTGGTGCAGACGGGAGCGGGTCCGCAGGGGCTCGGTGTCCCGGGCCCGCGTGCAGGTGGCGCGCCGGGCGGGAACCACGAGGAGGATCTTTGAAGATCGTCGTTACCGGTGGCGCCGGTTTCATCGGCTCCAACCTGGTACGCGCCCTCGCCGACACGCCGCAGGTCACCGAGGTGGTGGCCGTCGACGACCTCTCCACCGGGTCGCTGGAGAACCTGATCGACCTGCCGGTGCGGCTGTTCACGGGGACGATCCTCGACCCCGACCTGCTCGACGAGGCGGTCAGCGGGGCGGCCGGCGTGGTCCATCTCGGCGCACTCGGCTCGGTGCCCCGCTCCATCGACGACCCGCTGCGCAGCCACCACGCCAACGCCACCGGCACCCTCAGCGTGCTGGAGGCCGTCCGGCGCCACGGGGTTCCCCACGTCGTGGTCGCCTCGTCGTCCTCCGTCTACGGCGCCAACCCCGTCCTACCCCGCCAGGAGACGCAGCGGCCGATGCCGGTCAGCCCGTACGCGGTCTCGAAGCTGGCCACCGAGGCCTACGCGCTCGCGTACGCCGCCTGTTACGGCATCGGCGTGCTGCCGTTCCGCTTCTTCAACGTCTACGGGCCCCGCCAGGCGGCCAACCACGCGTACGCCGCCGTGGTGCCGAGGTTCGTCTCGGCGGCGCTGGAGGGACGGCCGCTCCAGGTGCACGGCGACGGCACCCAGTCCCGCGACTTCACCTACGTCGGCAGCGTCACGGACGTGATCGTCGACGCGGTCCTGCGCCGCGTCTGCTCCCCGGACGTGGTGAACCTCGCCTTCGGCGCGCGGCTCTCGCTGCTGGAGCTGATCGGGGAACTGGAGGAGGTGCTCGGCCGCCGGCTCGAGGTGGAGCACGGCCCGTCGCGGGCGGGCGACGTGCGCCACTCCGACGCGGACGACGGGGTGCTGCGCGCGCTCTTTCCCGACGTGACGCCGGTGCCGCGCGCCCAGGCCCTGCGGGCGACCGTGCAGTGGTACGAGGCGCACGCGGAGCAGCTTGCCTGACGGCGGATCGGCCACCGGCCGGGGCGCGGGCGGCGGTGGCCGGTACCCGCCCGAACGGGTTGGCGGGAGCCGCCGGTGCGACGGCACGCCGTCCTGATACGCAACCGTGACCTTGGGTGTTGCTTGTCGTTGACTGTCAAGAAGGGTGCAAAAGGGTCATTTCGCCTAGTTGGCGCCGGTAAGGCCGGCAACACGCGACGTCGGGGGAAACAGTTGAAGATCGTGGTCAGCGGCGGGGCCGGTTTCATCGGTTCGAACCTGGTCCGAGCGCTCGCCGAGCAGCCGCGGATCAGCGAGATCGTGGTGGTCGACGACCTGTCGACCGGTTCGCTGGACAACCTGCTGGACGTGCCCGCCCGGGTCCTCGTCGGCTCGGTCTGCGACCCGGACGTGCTGGACGACGCGCTACCGGGCGCCGCGAGCGTCGTGCACCTCGGTGCCCTCGGCTCGGTGCCGGGGTCGATCGACGATCCGGCGCGCAGCCACCACGCCAACGCCACGGGAACGGTGAGCGTGCTGGAGGCGGTGCGCCGCCACGACGTGCCGCACGTGGTGGTGGCCTCCTCCTCCTCGGTCTACGGGGCGGCTCCGGGGATGCCCCGGCACGAGGCGCTGCGGCCGATGCCGGTGAGCCCCTACGCGGTCTCCAAGCTCGCCACCGAGACCTACACCCTCGCCTACGCCGCCTGCTTCCACCTCGCCGTGCTCCCGTTCCGCTTCTTCAACGTGTACGGGCCGCGGCAGGATCCCGAGCACCCGTACGCCGCCGTGGTGCCGAGGTTCATCGCCGACGCGCTCGACGGCCGGCCCCTGACGCTGCACGGCGACGGCCAGCAGACCCGCGACTTCACCTACGTCGCCGACGTCACCGACATCATCACCGACGCCGTGGTGCGCCGCGTCGGCGCGCCCGACGTGGTCAACCTGGCGTTCGGCACCCGTACGTCGCTGCGGGATCTGGTCGCCGAGCTGGAGGTCGTGCTCGGCCGGCGGCTCGAGGTGGAGCACGGCCCACCGCGGCCCGGCGACGTCCGTGACTCGCAGGCCGACTGCACCCGGCTGCAGGAGCTGTTCCCCGCCGCCCGGCCGCACCCGCTGCGCGCCGGTCTGGCGGCGACCGTCGAGTGGCAGTCGGCTGCCCACGCGCTGAGTCCGGTCTAGGGCGGCCGACCGCGATGCACCCCGCCGTCACGCAGCCGGCCGACGCCCGATCCGCGCCGGCCGACCCGGCGGCGGACGACAGGGGCCGCGACCGGAGGCTGGTCGCCGGCATCGCGACGACGGTGGGCAGCCGGGCGGTCGGTGCCGTCGTGCCGCTGCTGCTGCTCCCGCTCACCCATCGGTACCTCGGCACGGAGCTGTTCAGCCTGTGGCAGGCGGTGACAGCACTCACCGCGATGGCGGCCTTCGCCGACCTCGGCCTGGGCAACGGGTTGATGACCAAGCTGGCGGACACCCAGGCCCGGGGCGAGACCGCGCAGGCCAGACGCTACGTCTCCACCGCCTACCTGACCCTGGCCGGCGCGGCGGTCGCGGCCTGCGCCGCCCTCTGGATCGGGGCGCTCGCCGTCCCGTGGACCTCCGTGTTCAACCTGCCCAGCGCCGATCTGGTGCCGACGGCCCGGTCCATGACGCTGGTCTGCCTCACCGTCTTCATCCTCAACGTGCCGATGTCACTGGTCATCCGGGTGCAGTACGGCGTCCAGCAGGTCGCCCGGGCCAACACGTGGCAGTTGGCCGGGTCCCTGCTCTGCCTCCCGCTGACCCTGGCCGCCGTGGCCCTCGACGCCGCGCCGGTGACTCTGGTGGCCGCCGTGGTGATCGGTCCGCTGCTGGGCAACGCGGTGAACAGCCTGTGGTTCTACCTCCGGCGGATGCCGGAGCTGGCCCCGTCGTTGCGGTGCGTGGAGGCGTCCGCCGCCCGGGAGTTGCTCCGGCTGGGCGGGATGTTCCTGCTGCTCACGGCAGCGCTGACGGTCGCGACCAACGCCGACCCGCTGATCGTGGCACAGACCCGTGGCCTGGCGGACGTGGCCGTGTTCGCCGTGGCCGCCCGCCTGATCGCCCAGCTCGGGCTGCTCATGTCGATGGTGAGCGCGGCGGCGTGGCCGGCGCACGGTGAGGCGCTGGCCCACGGGCGGGTGGCCTGGATCCGTCGCCGCACCGCGCGGATGACCCTCGTGGCCGCGACAGCCGTCGGGCTGCCGAGCGTCGTGGTGGCGCTCGTCGGTGGGCAACCGTTGGCCGCGCTGATGGGGATGGCAGAGGCACCGGACCGGTGGCTGCTCGCCGGCCTCGGCGCCTGGTGGATGGTGCTCGCGGTGGCCTCGCCCTGGTTCATGGTGCAGAACGCCGCCGGGGTGGTCCGTCCGCAGCTCGTCGCCTGGGCGGCGTACCTCGTCCTGGCGGTGCCGCTGAAGTGGTGGGGCGCCGGGGCGCTGGGGATGGCCGCGGTGCCGTGGCTGGGTGCGGCAGTCGCACTGGTGACGGTGTTCCCGGCGGCGCTGCTGGGTTACCGCCAGGTGCTGGCCCGAGCCAGCCCGGCGGTCCAGGCCCAGCGGGTCACGGCATGAGCGGGCCGCCGGACCGGGCACGCCTGGTCGCCGCGCCACCACAGCAGGGGCCCGGTGACCCGGGCCTTCGTCGCCCGCCCGGCGGAGGTCTCCGCCGTGGCCGTACCCGGCCCGGTGCCGGAGAGGACGATGCTATGACGGATTCATCCGGTTGGGTGGCGTACGTGGGGCCGTTCCGCTACCCGTGGGGCGAGGCATGCTCCCGGCGGGTCGACGGGATCGCCCGGTCGCTGGCCCTGGCCGGCCGGCACGTGGTGGTGGTCGGCGGGGAGCACACGCCGGCCGAGCCTCGACCGGTGGACGTCGTGACGGGACCGGGCACGATATCCCACGTCGGGGTGGGCGAGTTGCCGCCCGCCGGGGCGAGCCCGGCGGCCAGGGCGACCCAGGTGCTCCTCCGCTGGGGGGCGCGGACCGTCGCCTGGCTGGCGGCGCAACCGACCCGACCGTCACATGTCGTGGTCTACGGCGGCGGGACGCCGTACATGGTCCACCTGCGCCGGTGGTGCCGGCGCCACGGGATTCCGCTGGTGGTCGACGTGGTCGAGTGGTACAGCCCCCGGCAACTGGTCGGCGGAGCGCTGGGCCCCCTGCACCTGTCGGCGAAGCTCGCCCTGCGTCACCACTACCCGCGCTGCGCGGGCGTCATCGCCATCAGCACCCTGCTGGAGGAGCACTTCCGGCAGCGGGGCTGCCCGGTGGTGCGGGTGCCGCCGACCCTCGACGTGCGGCAGCTGGCGGGCACACCGGAGGCCCCGGCCACCGGGCGGGACGGGCTCACCCTGGTCTACGCCGGCACCCCCGGTCGCAAGGACCTGCTCGGCACCGTCGTCGAGGCGGTCGAGGCGGTGGCGCGCTCCGGTGCGCGGCTGCGGCTACGGGTGGTGGGGCCGTCCCACCGACAGCTGCGGGACCTGCTCGGCGGCGATCCGCCGGAGACGGTGGAGGTGGTCGGCCGCGTGCCGCAGTGGACGGTGCCGCAGCTGCTGCGCGAGGCCGACTTCAGCGTCCTGCTCCGGCCGCCGGAGCGCTACGCCAACGCCGGCTTCCCGACGAAGGTCTGCGAGTCGATGGCGAACGGCACCCCGGTGATCTGCAACCTGACCAGCGACCTGGGCCGCTACCTGGAGGACGGCGTCAACGCCCTGGTCTGCGCCGACCATTCCGTGGCCGCGCTGGCGGCGACGCTGCACCGGGCGGTGCGGCTGACCACCGAGGAACGGCTGCTCATGCGCAAGGCCGCCCGGGAGCAGGCGCTGGACTCCTTCGACGTCCGGGCGTACGCACAGCCGCTGGCGCGGCTGCTCGATTCTGTGCAGGAGGTAGCGGGTGCCGGACACCGGGGACACTGAGCTGCCGGAGCGGATGCGGGTGTGCGTGGTGGGGCCCCTGCCGCCACCGATGGGAGGCATCGCCCGCGGGGTGGCCATGCTGGTCGACCGGTTCCGCGACGATCCGGAGGTCCGCGTCGAGGTGATCGACATCGGCCAGCGGCGGCGCGGCGTGCACGACCTCGGGCGGGGTCGGCGCCTGACCGCGGGCGTACGCCAGCTCACGGCCGGTGCCGTGACACTGCGCCGCGTCCTGGCCGCGGGCCGGACCGACGTCGTGCACCTGCATTCGTCCGGTGGCCCCGGCGTCCTCCGGGACCTGGCGTTACTGCTCATCACCCGGGTGTACCGGCGACCGGCCATCTACCACCTGCACTTCGGGCGGATCCCCGAGATCGCGGGGCGCGGCAGCCGGGAGTGGCGGTTGATGGCCCCGGCGATGCGGCTGGCGACGGCCGTCCTGGTCCTCGACGAGGCGTCCGAGGCGACCGTCCGCAACCAGCTCCCCACGGTGTGGGTGCGGCGGATGCCGAACGGAGTGGACCTCGACCGGCTCCCGGCGCCACACCGGGACGCCGCGCCGGCGGAACGCACGGTGCTGTTCGTCGGCTGGTTCCTGCGCGCCAAGGGGGTCGAGGACCTGCTGACCGCGTGGCGGACGGCCGCGCAGCCGGGCTGGCGGCTGCTCTTCGTCGGTCCCGCCGACCCGGCCTATCTGCGATCGGTGACCGAGCGGCACCAGCCGCCGGCGTCGGTGTCCTTCCTGGGCGAGCTGCCGCACACGGACGTCCTCGCCACGATGGCCCGCTGCGACCTGTTCGTCCTGCCCAGCCACACCGAGGGGTTCCCCAACGTGGTGGTCGAGGCGATGGCGCTCGGCTGCCCGGTCGTCGCCACCGACGTGGGGGCGACCGCCGAGATCCTCGGCGACGACGGCGGGGTGGTCGTCGCGCCCTCGGACCCCGCCGGCCTCGCCGCGGCGCTGCGGGAGCTGATGACCGACCCCGTGCGCCGTGCTGAGCTGGCCGGCCGGGCCCGGGCCCGGGTGCACCGGCTCTACGGGCTACAGAGCGTGCTGCGCCAGCACACCGACCTGTGGCGTCGGATCGCCGCTTCCCCCCGGCACGGCCGCCGGCCGCCGGCCGCCGCGCCGGGGAAGCACCCCGTCGGGTCCTGACCGGTGGGCCCTGCGGTGGTGCCGGCCGCCGATGCCCTGCGGGCGGCTTGTCGGGTCAGCCGTGAGGGCGGGCACGAGCGAGAACAACGCCAGCGGTAGCCAGGCGGCCAGGGCGGCCTCCCAGTGCCCGGTGAGCCAGATCGGCAGGAACATCACCAGGAACAGCCCGGCCAGCCGCGCGCCGAGCCGGGAGGCGCGCCCGACGGGCCGCACGGCGGCGGCCAGGACGGCTGCGTAGCACAGCACGCCCACGAGCCCGAGGTCGGCGCCGAGGGTGAGGACCAGACTGTGGGCGCCGATTCCCCAGGAGCTGACCGCCATGAACGCGCCCGCCCCGATCCCGGCGAGCGGGGACTGCCCCCAGACGGCGACGGCCTCGGGCCAGACCAGCATCCGGCCGGCGAGGTCACCGGTCGCCCGGTCGGCGACGAGGCCGTCGAGCCGCAGCAGCGTCGCCTCGCCCATACCGAGCGGTACCAGGAGCAGGACCGCCGGAACGACCACCGCCGCGACCAGCCAGCACGCCCGGGGAGTCGCCCGGCTGCACAGCAGGTAGACGGCGCCGAGCAGCACCGCGGCCAGCGCGCCCCGCGTGCCGCTGAGCAGCACCGCGTAGCCCAGCAGCGGCACGCACGCGTAGAGCGCGAGGCGGACCGCCCGGGGCAGCCCACCGACGCTGCCCAGCAGCACCGCCAGCAGGATTCCGGCGACCATCGTGTAGGCGGTCAGGTTGATGTTCACGCCCTCGATGCCGTACCGGACGCTGAGGTCGAAGGCTCCCGTCCGGCCGAGGTCGCCGCCGGTGGAGGGTGCCCGGATCAGCTCGACCGCCCGGATGAGACATCCGGCGATGAACGCGACGCCGACCGCGAGCAGGTCCCGGGTGGTGGTCACGATGTGCCGCACCGCGACCAGCAGCAGCAGGCAGGTGCCGTACAGGTAGACGGTGCTGCGGCTCGCCGAGGTGTCGACCGTCCACCCGAGGCTGGCGACCACCCACACGCCGAGCAGCAGGGCGAGCACGTCGACCAGCCCGGGCCGTGGGATGCGACCACTGAGGACGACGGCGGCCAGCAGGGCGGGGCCCAGCGGCGTCTGGTCCACCGACCAGCCCACCATCAGGGCGACGCCGCTGACGATCGCGACGCTGGCCAGCGTCGCGTAACGCCGATGGGCCCGTCGCCGGTGCGTGCCGGGCGAGCGGGCCGGTCCGGACAGGAGGCCTGGAGGTACGTCGCCCACGCTGTAGCCCTTCGTGTCGGTGGCCAGGCGGCATATCCGCTGCTCGCCGAGTCTCCCACCTATTCCTTAATGAAGCGGGCATTCGTAGCGATTGTCGGATGAAAGGCGTTTCTCCGGTACGGGAGCGGTCGTTCCTCACAACGAACCCGCCGGGCGTACGGGGGCGGGGCACGGCGAACCGACATGGGAGCGGGAGTGACCACAAATTCCAACGGCCAGCGGGTACTCATCACCGGCGGCACGGGTTCCTTCGGCAAGACGATGGTCCGCCGCCTCCTCGACCGCGGTGTCGGCGAGGTCCGGGTGCTCAGCCGCGACGAGGCCAAGCAGGACGACATGCGCCGGCAGTTCGGCGACGACCGGGTCCGCTACCACGTCGGGGACGTGCGCGACTACGACTCGGTGCTGCGGGCCAGCCGGGGGATCGACTACGTCTTCCACGCGGCGGCGCTCAAGCAGGTGCCCTCGTGCGAGTTCTTCCCGCTGGAGGCGGTGCGGACCAACGTCCTGGGCAGCGCCAACGTCGTCGAGGCGGCGGAGCGCAACGGCGTCGGCTCCGTGGTCGTGCTGAGCACCGACAAGGCCGTCCACCCCGTCAACGCGATGGGGATGAGCAAGGCCATGATGGAGAAGGTCGCCCAGGCGCACGCGCGGAACAACCCGAACAGCGCGACCACGGTCTCCTGCGTCCGGTACGGCAACGTCATGTACTCGCGTGGCTCGGTGATCCCGCTGTTCATCGAGCAGATCAAGGCGGGCCGGGCGCCCACCGTCACGGACCCGGGGATGACCCGCTTCCTGATGTCGCTGGACGACTCGGTGGAGCTGGTCGAGCACGCCTTCCAGCACGCCCGGCCCGGCGACATCTTCATCCGCAAGGCCGTCGCCTGCACCGTCGGCGACCTGGCCGAGGCGGTCTGCGAACTCTTCGACGTGCCCGCGAAGCTCGACGTGATCGGCGTACGGCACGGCGAGAAGCAGGACGAGACGCTGGCCAGCCGGGAGGAACTCGCCCAGGCGGACGATTTCGGCGACTTCCTCCGGGTGCCGCTGGACGCCCGCGACCTCAACTACGCGCTCTACGTCTCCGAGGGCGAGCTGGGCCGGGGGCCGCGGGAGGACTTCAACTCCGCCAACGCGCCGCGGCTGGGCGTACCGGAGATCGTCAAGCTGCTGAGGACGCTGCCGGAGGTCCGCGCGGAGCTGGCCCTGCGGGACCCGGTGCTGGCGTGCTGAGGCTGGCCGTCACCGGCGCCGGCGGCTTCCTCGGCTGGCACGTGCGGGTGCTGCTGCGCGTCCTCGGCCGGCCGGAGCCGGTCGTCGTCACCCGGACCGACCTGACCGACCCGGAGCGGGTCGCGGCGAAGCTCGACGGCGTCGACCGGGTGCTGCACCTGGCCGGGGTCAACCGGGGCGAGCCGGCCGACGTGGCCGCCGGCAACGTGCAGCTCGCCGCCCAGCTCGCGCAGGGCCTCAAGCACTGCCCGACGCCACCCGGCGCGGTGGTCTTCGCCAACTCGGTGCAGGCCGGCAACGGCACCCCCTACGGCGACGCCAAGGCCGCCGCCGCCGGCATCCTGGCCGACACGGGCCTGCCGTTCGACGACGTCCTGTTGCCCAACCTGTACGGCGAGCACGGCCGGCCGTACTACAACTCGGCGGTCGCGACGTTCTGCCGGCTGCTCGCCGAGGGCGGTCAGCCGGAGGTGCACGGCGACCGCGAGCTGAGCCTGGTGCACGTCACCGACGCGGCGTCCCGGCTCGTCGGCGTCCCGGCCGGCGGCTCCTGGGACCCCGCCATGCCGGCGCTGCGGACCGGCGTACGGGCCCTCGCCGACCGGCTCGCCGACGTCGCCGCCACCTACCGCACGGGCGAGCTGCCGGCCCTGGTGGACCGGCACGACGTGCGGCTGTTCAACACCTACCGCTCGCACTGCTTCCCGGCGCACTACCCGCTGGCGCTGCCGCGCCGGGCGGACGCCCGGGGCGAGCTGGTCGAGACGGTCCGGACGCACGGGGGAGGCGGCCAGACCTTCTGCTCCACGACCCGTCCCGGCATCACCCGGGGCGAGCACTTCCACCTGGCCAAGGTGGAACGCTTCGTCGTGCTGCGGGGCTCGGCGGAGATCAGCCTGCGCCGCGTCGGCGACACCGAGGTGGTGCGGTTCGCGGTCTCCGGCGACGAGCCGGTGCTCGTGGACATGCCCACCATGTGGGCGCACAAGCTGGTCAACACCGGCGGCGACGACCTGGTCACCATGTTCTGGACGAACGAGCTGTTCGACCCGGAACGGCCGGACACCTGGCCCGAGCCGGTGGAGACGGGCCGGCCGGAGCACGCCGTGGCCGTCCCGTGAGGATCGGCCTGGTCAGCCAGTGGTACCCGCCCGAAGGGGTGTTCATCCCCGGCAACCTGGCGCGGCAACTGGCCGAGCGCGGCCACGACGTGCGGGTGCTCACCACCTTCCCGAGCTACCCGCACGGCCGGATCTTCCCCGGCTGGCGGCAGCGCTGGCGGCACACCGAGGCCGACGGGCCGGTCGCCGTCCGGCGGGTGCCCGCCTATCCCAGCCACGACACGTCCGCCGCCCGGCGCGCGCTGAGCCACCTGTCCTTCGGGGCCAGCAGCGCGCTGGGCGGCGTCCGCTGGTTGGCGGGCGTCGACGTCACCTACGTCTACCACCCGCCACCCACCTCCGCGGCCGCGGCGGCGCTGGTCCGCCTGGCCCGGCGTACGCCGATCGTGCTGCACGTCCAGGACCTGTGGCCGGAGTCGGTGCTCGGCTCGGGCATGGCGCCCGCCGGCCGGGCGGGCCGGGCCCTGGAGCGCGGCGTCGCCGCCCTGATGCGCGCGACGTACCGCCTGGCCGGCGCCGTCGTGGTGATCTCGCCGGCGATGGCCGACCTGGTCGTGGCCCGGGGCGCGGACCCGGACCGGGTGCGGGTGGTGTGGAACTGGACCGACGACGCGCTGTTCCGGCCGGTGCCGGCCACCGACGAGGCCCGTGCGGCGCTCGGCCACCGTGGACGCTGCACGGTGATGTTCGCCGGCAACATCGGCCTGTTGCAGGGGATCGAGACCGCGATCCGGGCGGCGGCCGTCGTGCGCGACCGGATCGACCTGGTGCTGGTGGGCTCCGGCGCCGGCGAGGAGGCCGCGCGCCGGCTCGCCGCGGATCTCGGCGCCGACAACGTGCGGTTCGTCGGCCGGCGGCCCGCCGAACGGATGGCCGCGCTGTACGCCGCCGCCGACTGGCAGCTGATCTGCCTGCGCGACCTGCCCGCGCTGCGCGGCAGCATCCCGTCGAAGTTGCAGGCCGCGCTGGCCTGCGGCAGCCCCGTGATCGCGTCGGTGGGCGGCGACGCCGCGGCCCTGGTCCGCTCGGCCGGGGTCGGCCTCGTCTCCCCGCCGGGGGACTGGCGTGCGCTCGCCGCGCGCTTCTCCGTCGCGGCGGCCGAGTCCGCGGACGCCCGGGCGGAACTGGGCCGGCGGGCCCGACGGGTCTACCAGGAGCGCATGTCGCTGCGCGTGGGCGTGGACCAGTTCGAGGACATCATGACCAAGCTGGCAGCAGAGAGAGGACGGGCATGACCCGGATCATGACGGTGGTCGGCACCCGACCGGAGATCATCCGGCTGTCCCGGGTGATCGCCCGGCTCGACGACACCGTGGACCACCTGCTGGTGCACACCGGGCAGAACTGGGACAGCACCCTCTCCGACGTCTTCTTCAAGGAGCTGCGGCTGCGCGAACCGGACCGCTTCCTGCGGGTGGACACCTCGTCGCTCGGCCGGGTGCTGGGCGGCGTGCTGGTCGGCATGGAGGCGGCGATCGCCGAGACCCGGCCCGACGCGCTGCTCGTGCTCGGCGACACCAACAGCTGCATCGCCGCGCTGATGGCCCGGCGGATGCGGGTGCCGGTCTACCACATGGAGGCCGGCAACCGCTGCTTCGACCTCAACGTGCCGGAGGAGACCAACCGGCGGCTTGTCGACCACGTCGCCGACTTCAACCTCGTCTACACCGAGCACGCGCGGCGCAACCTGCTGGCCGAGGGGCTGCACCCGCGCCGGATCCTGCACACCGGCTCGCCCATGCGGGAGGTGCTGGAGCACTACCGCGCCGACGTCGCCGCGTCGGGCGTCCTGCGCCAGCTCGACCTCGCACCCGGCCGGTACTTCGTGGTCAGCGCGCACCGCGAGGAGAACGTGGACCAGCCGGACCGCCTCCAGCGCCTGCTCGACTGCCTCCGGGCCGTCCGCGACCGGTGGGGGCACCCGGTGCTGGTCTCCACGCACCCGCGTACCCGCAAGCGGCTGGAGGCGCTGGCACCCGACGCCGCCGCCCTCGACGGGATCGCGTTCCACGAGCCGTTCGGCCTCTTCGACTACGTGCACCTGCAGACCAGGGCGTTCTGCACGCTCTCCGACAGCGGCACGATCAGCGAGGAGGCCGCGATCCTCGGCTTCCCCGCCGTGACGTTGCGCGAGTCGATCGAGCGCCCCGAGGCGCTGGACGCTGGCGGGATCATCATGACCGGGCTCGACCCGCAGGGCGTCGTGGAGGCGGTCGAGGTCACCGTGGCCCAGGTCGCCGCCCAGGGGGTGCCGTGCCCCGTCGACTACCGGGTCCCGGACACCTCCCGCCGCGTGGTCGACTTCATCCTCTCCACCGTCCGCCGGCACCACGACTGGGCGGGCATCCGCCGCTGACCCGTACCGCGAGGGCCGGCGACCGGAAGCTCCGGTCGCCGGCCCTCATCGTGCGGCGCGTCAGCGGGACAACGGCACCTGCACCGAGGCGCGGGGGACCGGCACGACCGGGTGGTCGCAGAGCGCGGCGAGGTGCGCGGCCACCTTCTCCGGATCGTCGTACGGGTCGAGCCCGCTGACCTCGATCGGGTCCAGGGCGGGCACCGCCACGTGCGACACCAGCGGGTGCAGCGGCCGGGTGTCGGTCTCGCCGGTGCCGAACAGGTCCTCGTGCAGCTTCTCGCCGGGGCGCAGCCCGGTGTAGACGATCGGCACGCTGCTCTCCGCCTGCTCGGCCATCTGCCGGGCCAGGTCGGCGATGCGGACGGGCTCTCCCATGTCCAGCACCAGCGCCTCCCCGTCGCGGCCGATCTCGGCGGCCTGCAACACCAGGTGCACCGCCTCCTGCACCGTCATCAGGTAGCGGGTCACCTCCGGGTGGGTGACGGTGAGCGGGTGGCCCAGCTCGATCTGCCGCTGGAACGCGGTCACCACCGAACCGCGGCTGCTCAGCACGTTGCCGAAGCGGACGCTGAGGAAGGTGCCGGGGAACCGGGAGGCGGCGTGCGCGGTCAGCCGCTCGGTGATCCGCTTCGAGTAGCCGAGGACGCTGATCGGGTCGGCCGCCTTGTCGGTGGAGATGTTGACGAAGCGGGCCACGTCGCGGCACGCGTCGAGCACGGAGAGGGTGCCCCAGACGTTCGTCTTCACCGCCTCGCCGGGGTGCCGCTGGAGCAGCGTGAGGTGCTTGAGCGCGGCGGCGTGGAAGATGACGTCCGGCCGGCGCTCGCGGATGATCCGCCGGATGCCCTCGTCGTCGCGCAGATCGGCGAGGATCAGCTCGGGGCCGTCCAGCAGGGCGCGGCCGGCCAGCGACATCTGCAGGCCGTGCAGGGCCGACTCGTCGCGGTCGAGCATCATCAGCTCGCCCGGGTCCGCCTTCATCACCTGCCGGCACAGCTCCGAGCCGATGGAGCCGCCCGCGCCGGTGACCAGGACCCGTCGACCGCTGAGCCCGTTGCCGGTCAGCGCCATGTCGGCGACCACCTGCCGGCGGCCGAGGAGGTCGTCGATCTGCACGTCGCGGACGTCGGTGACGGTGATCCGGTGGTCGACGAGGTCCCGGACCGGAGGCAGCACCTTGAACGTCGCCCCGGTCCGGAGGGTGGCCTCGCGGATCTGCCGGATCAGCGCGGCGTCGGCGTTGGCGACGGAGAAGATCACCGTCGTCGCGCCGGTGCGCCGTACGGCCGCCGCCACGTCCTGACGGCCGCCGAGCACGCGTACGCCGCCGATGCGCAGGTCCCGCTTGTCGGGGTCGTCGTCGAGGGCGCCCACGGGCCGGTAGCGTCCACGCGGATCGCCGAGCATGGCCCGCAGCAGCCCCTGCCCGGCGTCGCCGAGCCCGAACAGCAGCACGGGGTTGGAGGACCGGACGTCGGGCCGCATGGCGAGGTCACGGCGGTGCCGGTACGTGAACCGGGCGGTCAGCATGAACAGCAGCGCCAGGGCGCCACCGACCAGCGGCGTGCTCGCCGGCACCGGTCGTACGCCGGCCGGCAGCAGCCCGATCAGCATGATCGCGGCCGTGGTGGCCGCCGTGCCCGCGACCCCCTGCACCTCCTGGAGGCTGCCCAGCGGGTGGCGTCCGGAGTAGATCCGGCGGACCGCCGCGACGGCCACGTGCACGACGGCGGCGAGGGCGCCGCAGGTGGCCGCGCGCGCGAGCTGGCCGGAGGCCAGGTCGAGTTCGTAACGGAACCAGACCGCTGCGGTGAACCCGCCGACCCAGGCGGTGCTGTCGGTGGCGAGGAATCCGATGGTGCGGCGGCGGGCCCTGGTCCGGTGCGACCCCTGCTCCCCGAGTCGGGTGGTCTCTGTTTCCGGCGGCATCTGTGCTCCCTGTCCGTCTCCGACCGCTTCCGCCTCAGGGCGGAAGGAGCTTTGGGCTCTTTTAGTTGATACATGGTCGAGTGCGATGTTTGGAGCTTTTCAGGTCTGATGACCGAATTTTCGTCCGTCGGGCCCAACGGGGGCCGTCAACGGGCCGGTACGCCCTTGACGACGACACCGTCCGGCACGTCCCGGACGACGCAGGCGCCCGCCCCGACGGTGCTGTCCCGGCCCACCCGCAGGCCCTGCAACACGGCCGCCGTCGTGCCGACGAGCACCCCCTCCGCCAGGTGGCAGTCGCCCGAGACGGCGGCCAGCGGATTGACCGAGACGAAGTCGGCGAGGGTGCAGTCGTGCCCGACCGTGGCGTTCTGGTTGAGGTGCACGTGCCGGCCGAGCGTGACGTTGGTGGTGACCCGGGCCCCGGCGAAGGCGACGAGGCCCGGGCCGTGCACCGTGTCCGGCCCGATCGTCGCCGCCGGATGCACGAGGCTCGCCGCCGGCGTGCCGTACGCCTCGACCCGGGCGGCGACCGCCCGCCGGACGCGCGGGTCGCCGATGCCGATGACGTGGTGCGCGTCCGGGGGCGCGTCGCGCAGCCAGGCGACGCCGCCGAGATAGGGCACGTCGAGCCGTTGCACCCGCTTCAGGTTCTCCTCGGAGGGCCGGTCGTCGACGAATCCGAGGAGGCGCCAGCGTGGCCGGCCGGCGGCGACGTCCATCGCCCGCGCGATCGTGAGGACCTCCCGGCCGTGCCCGCCGCAGCCGACGACCACCAGCGGGACCGTCACGCCGTCGACCCTCCCGTGCGGGCCGCCAGGAACTCGTCGACGGCGGCGAGGACGAGGCCGACCTGCCCCTCGTTCATCGCGCTGCCGCTGGGCAGGGCCAGCCCGTCGGCGAACAGCCGCTCGGCCACCCCGGTGACGAGGCACTCGGCGTCGGCGTACGCCGGTTGCAGGTGCATCGGCTTCCAGACCGGGCGGGTCTCGATGTCCCGCCCCGCCAGGTGGGCGGCCAGGTCGGCGGCCCGCCAGCCGGCCCGCTGCGGGTCGACCGCGATGGTGGTCAGCCAGCAGTTGGAGCCGAGGTCCTCCACGCCGAGCAGCCGCACACCCGGGATCGGGGCGAAGAGCTTGGCGTACTGGTCGCGCAGGTGCCGGCGCCGGGCGATCATTCCGTCCAGCCGGACGAGCTGGGCGCGGCCCAACGCGGCGAGCAGGTTGCTCAGCCGGTAGTTGTAGCCCGTCTCGCGGTGCTCGTAGTGCGGCGTCGGCTCGCGGGCCTGGGTCGACAGGAACCGGGCCCGGGCCAGCAGGGCCGTGTCGTCGGAGACGAGCATCCCGCCGCCCGAGGTGGTCATGATCTTGTTGCCGTTGAAGGAGAGGATGCCCGCCTGCCCGAAGGAGCCGGCGGGCCGGCCGTGATGGGTCGCGCCGAGGGCCTCCGCGGCGTCCTCGACGACCGGTACGCCCGCCGCCGCGCAGACCGGGGCCAGCGCGGTGTGGTCGGCGCAGCTGCCGAAGAGGTCGACGGGGACGACCGCGCCGACGCGCTGTCCCCGGAGGACGAGGGCCCGGATCAGCTCGTCCACGAGGGCCACGTCGAGGTTCCCGGAATGCGGGTCGCAGTCGACGAAGACCGGCCGGGCACCGGCGTAGCGGACCGCGTTCGCGGTCGCCACGAACGTCAGCGTCGGCACGATGACGGCGTCCCCGGGCCCGACTCCCACCCCGAGCAGCGCCAGGTGCAGCGCGGCCGTGCCGGAACTCATGGCGACGGCCCCGCAGGTGCCCACCCGCGTGGCGACCTCGCGTTCGAACGCGTCGAGGTCCGGGCCGACGGGCGCGACCCAGCCGGACCGCAGGGCGGCGACGACGTACGACTCCTCCAGCGGCCCGACGTCGGGTGGGGACAGGTGGATGGTCCCGCTCATCGGCCACCTCCGGCGGGGACGGTGAGGGTGGCGTCCGGTCCCGGCACCGCGGGGGCGAGCGGGGGCGTGCCGAGGAACTCGGGAGCGGTGGCCGAGCCCGCCGCGGAGATCCCCTCGCGGCGCAGCACGGTGCGGACGGTCGCGGCGAGGATCGACAGGTCCAGCCGCAGGCTGCGGTGGTCGACGTACCAGACGTCCAGGTCCAGCTTCTCCGCCCAGCCCAGGCTGTTGCGGCCACGCACCTGGGCCAGCCCGGTGACGCCCGGCCTGACCTCGTGCCGGCGGGCCTGGGCGGGGGAGTAGCGCGGCAGGTACTCGGTGAGCAGGGGACGGGGGCCGACCAGGCTCATGTCGCCGCGCAGCACGTTCCACAGCGTCGGCAGCTCGTCCAGGCTGGTGGAGCGCAGGAAGCGGCCCAGCGGCGTCAGCCGGTCCCCGTCGCGCACCCGTCCCCGCAGTGGATCCGGCGGGAGCATGGTGCGGAACTTGACCAGCTCGAACACCTCACCGTGCCGTCCCGCGCGGGGCTGCCGGAACAGCACCGGCCGACCGAGTCCCGCCGCCACCAGCACCGCCACGACGAGGACCAGCGGCGCGGTCAGCACGAGCAGCACCACGGCCGCCAGCACGTCGATCGCCCGCTTCAGGGCCTCCGGTCGGGGCCGCTCCGCGAGGCTTCCCAGCGTGTCCACGGAACCAGGCAAGGCTTCGACCTCCAGGGCAGAGTCGGGCACCAGTTGACAAACACGTTCTAACAGGGATGAACGCACCAGCGGTGCGAAATCGCGACACTCGCCGCCGATCCCGACAGGTCAACCGCGCAACGGCCCGTCAGGACGCGGCCCGACGCTGAAGACGTGCCCCTCGACCTGCCCGCGTCGCGGCCCTGGTGGGGCGGCACGTGGGCCGACGCCGGCGGGTGCCGCCGCCCGCGAATGCGCAGGGACCGGCCAGCCCCGCGCCCCCGGCGGCACCGCTACCCACCCGCCTGCCGATGTCACGGCACCCGCCTGCCGATGTTCGGCGCATCCGCCCGCTTACGCTCAGGGCGTCGCGTCGCCGCCTTCGAGCCGGCGGACCAGTAGCGTGCGCAGGGGGATCGACTCGCCGTCGCGACCACCCGCGCCGACCACGAGCGGCGGCGGACTCGGCTGGGGCTCGGCCCCGAACAGCAGGGCGCGTGGGCCGCCGGCCACGGTCAGCAGGTGGAACCGCCCGTCGACGTCGACGGCGCGGGTGCGGGCCCGGTCGACGTACCAGCCGCGCAGCCCCGTCCGGTAGCTGCCGCGCCCGTCGAGCCCCCGGGCCGTGAGCCGTTCCGTGGGCAGCCCGCGCCGGGTCGCCTCGGCGACGAACCAACCGACCAGCTCCGCCGCCTCGGCGTGCTCGGCCGCCCGCCGGCGCTCGTCGGCCGCCGCGTGCGCCCGCACCGCCCGCCGCTGCCGCTCCCGCCACTCCAGGCCGTCGCCCCGATCCACGACCGAGACGGTACGCCCCGCCGCCCGCCACCGGAAAGCACCGTCACGAGACCCACGCCGCTGATCTGGTCTGTCGCCGGACACTCCGGCGTGCCCACCGCCGGTGCGGTCTGGCGGTGGCGCGTCTCCGGGGACGCACCGGCGCGCGCCTCGCCCCGGTCCGGCCGGTCGGGTGGCGCGCTCCGGGAAGCACCATCGCGCCCTATCGGCGGTCCGGTCAGTCGACCGGCGAGCACCGCCGGGCGCTGATTGGTCGGAAGCAGGTCCGGGCGAGAGGTCCGCACGACGCTGTCGAGCTGAGTCGTTTGCGACATCGGGCGCTGGCAGTTGGGAGGTCCGTGGGTGAGAGGTCGGCACGACGCTGTCGAGCTGAGTCGTTTGCGACATCGGGCGCTGGCGGTCGTGGGAGGTTCGTGGGTGAGAGGTCGGCATGACGCTGTCGAGCTGAGTCGTTTGCGACATCAGGCGGTTGCCTGAACCGTCGTTGAATCGTCTACGACATCAGCTCGACAGCGTCGTGCGTGCGTCCCGCGCCGCCCTGTAGTCCGGCCAGGTGGCCTGGAACCTGGCCGGTCTCCAGGGCTGCGTGCCGCGTCGCTCCGGGCGGCTTGGGCCGTGTCAGGCCAGACTGGCCCAGGCCAGTCCGGCCCAGGCCAGTCCGGCCCAGGCCAGTCCGGCCCAGGCCAGTCCGGCCCAGGCCAGTCCGTGTCAGGCCAGTCCGGCCCGGCGCAGCGCGTCCGCCATGGCGTCGTTGGTCGGCGCCGGTCCCGCTGCGCCACGGCCCTGCCGTTGCGCCCCGCCTCGCCCGCCGCCCTGCCCGGACTGGCCGCCCTGACCGCCGCGCCCGCCGCCCTGGGCGCCTTGCGCGCCCCGGTCACCGCGTCCACCGCCCGGGCCGGGCTGGCCGCTCTGACCCGGCTGGGCGCCCTGGCCGCCCCGCGTGGCGCCCCGGTCGCCGCGCGGTCCGCCCTGCCCGCCACGTTCGCGGCGCCCGCCGTCCGGGCCGCCACGCCCGGCGCCCGCCTCCGCGTCGTCCTCCAACCGGAGGGTGAGCGAGATCCGCTTGCGGGGCACGTCGACGTCGAGCACCTTGACCCGTACGACGTCGCCGGACTTGACCACCTCGCGTGGGTCCTTCACGAACGTCCGGGACATGGCCGAGACGTGCACCAGCCCGTCCTGGTGCACGCCGACGTCCACGAACGCGCCGAACGCGGCCACGTTGGTCACCACGCCCTCCAGCACCATGCCGGGCACCAGGTCGCCGATCTTCTCCACCCCCTCGACGAAGGTGGCGGTGCGGAACTCCGGCCGAGGGTCGCGGCCCGGCTTCTCCAGC
Source organism: Micromonospora sp. DT62 (assembly GCF_049847285.1). Classification (NCBI taxonomy): domain Bacteria; kingdom Bacillati; phylum Actinomycetota; class Actinomycetes; order Micromonosporales; family Micromonosporaceae; genus Micromonospora; species Micromonospora sp. DT62. Next base: position 64,089 of record NZ_JBNCOB010000001.1, on the reverse strand, counting down.
TCGGCGAGGATGTCGGTGACGGTGGGCAGGCCGAAGGTGTCGTCGACGAAGTCGGTGGCCCGCAGCCCCCGCAGGATGGCGCTCCTGCCGATCAGCGACCGCAGGTCCTGCCCCGTGGTGGACAGGATCCGGCGGACCACCGGGTACGCCTCGGGGTGCACGCTGGAGGAGTCCAGCGGGTCGTCACCACCGGGGATGCGCAGGAAGCCGGCACACTGCTCGAAGGCCTTCGGCCCGAGCCGGGCCACCTTCTTCAGCTCCGACCGGGTGCGGAACGGACCGTTCGAGTCGCGGTGCAGCACGATGTTCTCCGCCAGCCCGGCGCCGATGCCCGAGACCCGGGTCAGCAGCGGCGCGGAGGCGGTGTTGACGTCGACGCCGACCGCGTTGACGCAGTCCTCGACCACCGCGTCCAGCGACCGGGAGAGCTTCACCTCCGACAGGTCGTGCTGGTACTGGCCGACCCCGATCGAGCGCGGGTCGATCTTCACCAGCTCGGCGAGCGGGTCCTGCAGGCGGCGGGCGATGGAGACCGCGCCGCGCAGCGAGACGTCCATCCCGGGCAGCTCCTGGGAGGCGTACGCGGAGGCGGAGTAGACCGACGCGCCGGCCTCGGAGACCACCACCTTGGTGAGGTTGAGCTGCGGGTACCGCTTGATCAACTCGCCGGCGAGCTTGTCGGTCTCCCGGCTGGCGGTGCCGTTGCCGATGGCGACCAGCTCGACGCCGTGCGCCCCGGCCAGCCGGGCGAGGGTCTCGATCGAGGCGTCCCACTGCCGGCGCGGCTCGTGCGGGTAGATCGTGTCGGTGGCGACCACCTTGCCGGTGGCGTCCACCACGGCGACCTTCACACCGGTACGCAGGCCCGGGTCCAGCCCCATGGTGGGCCGGGTGCCGGCCGGCGCGGCGAGCAGCAGGTCCCGCAGGTTGATCGCGAAGACCCGCACCGCCTCCTCCTCGGCCGCCTGCCACAGGCGCATCCGCAGGTCCGCCCCGAGGTGGATGAGGATCCGCGTACGCCAGGCCCAGCGCACCGTGTCGGCCAGCCACCGGTCCGCCGGCCGGCCCTTGTCGGTGATGCCGAACCGCCCGGCGATCGCCGCCTCGTAGCGGCTCGGCCCGGTGGCCACCGCGTCGGCCTCGCCGGCCTCCTCGGACTCCATGGTCAGGTCGAGCACGCCCTCCTTCTCGCCCCGGAACATGGCCAGGATCCGGTGCGAGGGCAGCTTCGGGTACGGCTCGGCGAAGTCGAAGTAGTCGGCGAACTTCGCGCCGGCCGACTCCTGCCCGTCGCGTACCCGGGAGGCCAGCCGGCCCCGCGACCACATCTGCTCGCGCAGCGTGCCGATCAGGTCGGCGTCCTCGGCGAAGCGCTCGATGAGGATCGCGCGGGCGCCCTCCAGGGCGGCGGCGGCATCGGCCACGCCCTTCTCCGCGTCCACGAAGCCGGCGGCGGCCTGGCGCGGGTCCTGCCCCGGGTCGGCCAGCAGCGACTCGGCGAGCGGCTCCAGCCCGGCCTCGCGGGCGATCTGCGCCCGGGTGCGGCGCTTGGGCTTGTACGGCAGGTAGATGTCCTCCAGGCGGGACTTCGAGTCGGCCGCCATGATCTGCGCTTCCAGGGCCTCGTCGAGCTTGCCCTGACCACGGATCGACTCCAGCACCGCCGCGCGCCGCTCGTCCAGCTCGCGCAGGTAGCGCAGCCGCTCCTCCAGGGTGCGCAGCTGGGTGTCGTCGAGCAGGCCGGTGGCCTCCTTGCGGTAGCGGGCGATGAACGGCACGGTCGCACCGCCGTCGAGCAGCTCCACGGCCGCCCGTACCTGACGCTCGGCGACGCCGAGTTCCTCGGCGATCCGCTGATGAACAGAGAGGGTCACGATCTCGATCCGCCTTCGGTGTGGGTTCCGCCCTGCATTGTGCCGGCCCCCACCGACGCCCGTCGCCGCCCCCGGCCCGGCGAGCCGCCCCACCCCTTCCTCACACCGCCTCGCCCGCGACGCTGCCCGCTGCGCTAGCGTGGCGATCATGGAACATCCCGCGGACCCGCGCGCCCGGCGGCTCTTCGGCGGCAGCGCCCGGGCGCTCGGGGACCTCGCCGCCAGCCCGTTCCGGGCCGACCGCGACCGCATCGTGGCCTCGCCGTTCTTCGCCCGGCTCAACGGCGTGACCCAGGTGGTCAGCCCCGGCGGCTCCGGCCTGCTCGTGCACAACCGGCTGACCCACAGCCTCAAGGTGGCGCAGGTGGCGCGCGCCATCGCCGAGCGGCTCACCGCCGACGAGGCGCACCGCGACCTGCTGGCGAAGCTGGGCGGCTGCGACCCGGACGTGGTGGAGGCCGCCGCGCTCGCGCACGACCTCGGCCACCCTCCGTTCGGGCACCTGGGGGAGCGGGTGCTGGACCGGCTGGCCCGCCAGCGCCTCGGGCTGACCGACGGGTTCGAGGGCAACGCCCAGTCGTACCGGATCGTCACCAGCACCGAGATCCGCGGCGCGGCGACCACCGGCCTGGACCTCACGGCGGCGGTGCGGGCGGCACTGCTGAAGTACCCGTGGACGCGGCTGGACCACCCCGACCCGCACCCCCGGCTGCTGGACCCGCCGCCGCGCGGCGCCACCCCGCCGCCGGACGACCCGGACAGCGGCTCGTCGAAGTTCGGGGCGTACCGGACGGAGCTCGGCGACCTGCGGCAGGCCCGGGAGCCGTTCGTGGGGCGCATCCCGGACTGGCAGCAGACCCCCGAGGCGTCGATCATGGACACCGCCGACGACGTCGCGTACGCGATCCACGACGTGGAGGACTTCTACCGGGTCGGGGTGCTCCAGCAGGGCGCGGTGGCCGCCGAGCTGATGGCCTGGCAGCGCGAGAGCGGGCACTTCCGGGCCATCACCGACGCGGCCCTGGCGGCCGCCGCCCGTCGGCCCGGCTCGGCGATCGAGCGGCTGCGCCGGCAACTGCACCGCAAGGACGCCTGGATCGCCGACGACGAGGCGTTCGCCGCCGCCGTCGAGCACGTCCGCGAGGAGTTGGTGGAGGGGCTGCTCGCCATGCCCTTCGATGGCTCCATCGAGGCGGAGCAGTACGTGGCCCGGTTCTCCGCCCGGTGGACGACCCGCTTCGTCGACGCGATCACCGTGGTCGAGCAGCCGGCGGTCCGCTCCGGTCACGTGCTGCTGGCCCCCGCGCAGTGGCACGAGGTGCAGGTGCTCAAGTTCGTCCACCACCGGTTCGTGCTGGCCCGGCCGGACCTGGCCCTGCACCAGCGCGGGCAGGCCCGGCTGCTGGGCACCCTGGTGGAGGCGCTGCTGGAGTGGCTGCTCGACCCCGCGGAGGAGTCCCGGCTGCCGCGCCGCCTGCACGACCTCGTGGAGCTGGCCGAGGCGGAGCTGCACCCGCGTACGCCGGACCGGATCGGCAAGGCCCGCGGGCGGGCGATCGTCGACTTCGTCGCCCAGCTCACCGACGGCCAGGCGGTCGCCATGCTGGACGCCCTGTCGGGCCGCTCCGGGGCGCTCTGGACCGACGCCTTCGTCCTCTGAGGGGCGGCGCAGCGGCACGCCCCACGGCGCTCAGGCGACGGCCTGCCACCAGCCGTCGACGGCCGGCGGATCGTCCACCACCACCCGCTCCCCGGGGCGGGGCACGGCCAGCCGTACGTCCCGGGCCTTCGCCTCGGCCCAGATCCGGTCCACCGGCTCGGACCAGTCGTGCAGGGCGAGGTTGAACGTCGCCCAGTGCACCGGCAGGAGTAGCCCGCCGCGCAGGTCGAGGTGGGCGGCGACGGCCTCCTCGGGGAACATGTGGATGCTCGGCCAGGCCCGGTCGTACGCGCCGATCTGCACCAGCGTGACGTCGAAAGGCCCGTGCCGCTCGCCGATCTCGGCGTAGCCGTCGAAGTAGCCGGAGTCGCCGGTGTAGAAGACCTTGCGGTGCGCGCTGGCGACGACCCAGGAGCTCCAGAGTGTCCCGTCGCGGCGCAGCCCCCGGCCGGAGAAGTGCTGCGCGGCGGTGGCCGTGATCGCCAGCCCCGCCACCCGGTGACTCTCCTCCCAGTCCAGCTCGATGATCCGCCCGGCCGGTACGCCCCAGCGGTCCAGGTGCGCGCCCACGCCCAGGGGCACCAGGAACGGCGCCGACTGCAGGGCGGTCAGCGCCTGGACGGTCGCCATGTCGAGGTGGTCGTAGTGGTCGTGCGAGATCAGGATCGCGTCCACCGGGGGCAGTTCGTCGAGGCGTACCGGCGGCTGGTGCAGGCGGCGCGGGCCGACCAGGCTCGACGGCGAGCACCGGTCGCTCCACACCGGGTCGAGCAGCACCCGTCGGCCCTCGATCTCGATCAGGGCGGAGGCGTGGCCGTACCAGACGACGTTCAGCTCACGCCCGGCATCGGTGGCCGGGGCGGCGCCCGGGCGCGACAGCGGCACGGCGACGCTCGGCCGGCGCTTCTGCTTGCCGAAGATCAGCTCCCGGACCAGGTTGCGGTCGGGGGTGCCGGCCATCGAGCGGGAGCCGCCCGGGTTGCGGAAGGTGCCGTCGTGGAACCGGGGCGAGCGGGCGGCCCGCTCCGCGCGGGCGCCGGTGAGCCGGCCGCCGAGCGCCGCCGGCACGTCCCGGGCCACCCACGCGAGCCCGGCGAGCGCGGCCAGCCCGGCCGCCCCGCGTAGCCGCCGCCCGAGCCGGCGGTCGCCGCCGGCGCCTTCCCCTTGTGCCCCCATCGCAAGTCCCTCCGCCGTGCCCCGTCGTACACGGTAGCCGGGCCGCCGCGCGACCGCCGGGCGGTCGGCCGGGCGCCGGGGGCGGTCCGGCCGGACCGCCCCCGGGCGGCGGACCCCGGCGGGCGGTCGCGGCGCGCCGGTGGCCCCGACGGCGGTCGCGGCGGTTCAGCCGCCGTTGCTGGGTCGCTGCACGGCCGGGCGGTGGACGAGGCCGGTGCCGACGAGGTTGTCGACCGCGGCGAGGAAGTGCCGGCCCATCCGGGCCCGGGCCGCGACGGCGGGGTGCGTCGCGCCGAAGTTGTCGGCGCCGGCCTGGCCGTCTGCGAAGAGGGCGTACGTCAGCACGGGCGCGCCGGCCTTGTCGAAGATCACGCCGGCCTCGTGCCGGGCGTCGGCGAACCAGCCCGCCTTGGTGGCGACCCGGGCCCGCTCGGCGGAGGACATGACCCGCCGCACCCCGTCGGTGTAGGCGACCGGCGCCCGCAGCAGCCGGAGCACCAGCGCCGTGGAGGTCGGCGCGAGCAGCGTGCCCGCCACCAGCGCGCGCAGCAGGTCGTGGGTCTCCCGGGGGGTGCTGGTGCCGAGGAAGAACCGGTAGGGGTTGGCGACCGGCTGCACCTGGGTGTTCGGGAAGCCCTTGCCGAGCAGGATCTCGTTGAGCTCGGCGGCCGGGCAGACCGACCCGCACAGCCGTACCGCCGTGTCGTCGGAGACGGTCAGCAGGTTGGCCAGCACGTGCCCGAGCGTGACGGAGCTCGGGTACGCCCCGTCGAGGCTGAAGATGCCGTCGCCGCCGGGCACCACGATCGCCTCGGTCACCTCGATGCGCTGGTCGAGCGTGAGCAGCCCCCGGTCGACCTTGTCGAGCACCGCCACCGCCACCGCGATCTTGTTGACGCTGTACGCCTCGATCCGCCGGTCGGGCTCGTCGGCGACCGGCACCAGGAGCGGGCCCGCCGGGTCCACGACGCTGACGTACGCCTGCCAGTTGCCGCCCGCGTGCGCGCTCTCGCCCTGGTAGCTCGTGGTCACCCGGTGCGCGGCCTGCCGTGGCGTCGCCGGCGCCGGCCCGGCCACGCCACGGCCGGGGGCGGCCGCGGCCGGGGACGCGGCGCCGAGCACCGTTCCCGCCGTGGCCACCGTGCCCAGTCCCAGCGCGGTCCTGCGGTTCACCCGGATAGTCAATCGTCTCTCCCGTCGTGGTGGGCCGGCCCACCACCCTAGGCGAAATGATCGACGCCGGTGATCCCGCGCGGCGCTCACCGCAGCCGGCGCCGGACGGCCGCCACGACCGGGCCGGGCAGTTCCCCGACGGCCCGCGCCACCCGTTGGAGGTCGGGCAGCCAACCGCCGCGCACCGCCGCGGCGGCCGGGTCCGGCGCGAACACCGTGCCGTCGTGCGGTGCGACCGGCCGGTCGGTCAGCCCGAGCAGTCGCATCAACGGCCCGACGAGGGCGTCGTAGACGCCCGGCAGCATGGTGAAGCCGACCCGCATGACCAGGTTGACCCGGCCCACCGACACCTCCCGGCGGGGCCGGTCGGCGCAGTCCACGATGGCCTGCGCCACCCGCTCCGGGGTGGTGACGGGCGGCGGGGGCCGGCCGGCCCGGCCGAGGTAGTTCGCGGCCCGCTGGTAGACCGGGGTGTCCACACTGCCCGGGTTGACGATGCAGACGTGCACCCCCGGGGTCTCCCGGGTCTCCTGCTGGAGGGTGCGCGTGAGCCCCTGCAACCCCCACTTGCTCGCCACGTAGCCGCTCATGTAGGGCGTGGTGATGTGGCCCAGCACCGACCCGATCAGGATCAGCGTTCCCCCGCCGTCCGCCGAGAAGCGGCGCAGCGCCACCCGGGCGACCGCGGCGGCGGCGAGCAGGTCGGTGCGCACCACCTGCTCGAAGACCCGCTCCGGGGTCTCCTCGAACCGGCCGTACGCCATCACCGCCGCCGTGTGCACCCAGACGTCGATGCCGCCGAACCGGTCGAGGGTCGCGTCGGCGAGCGCCGTCAGCGCGCCGTCGGCGGTGATGTCGGTGGGCACCTGGAGCACCTGCGCGCCCGCCGCCCGGCACTCGTCGCGCACCGCGGCGAGGGCGACGGGGGAGCGGGCGGCGAGCACGAGGCGGTCCCCGCGTGCCGCGAAGGCCCGGGCCGCCGCCCGGCCGATCCCGCTGGTCGCGCCGGTCACGACCACCGTCCGGGTCACGGTGTCAGCACGACCTTGACGCAGCCGTCCTCCTTCTTCTGGAACATCTCGTACGCCTGCGGCGCCTCCGCCAGCGGCACCCGGTGGGTACGCAGGTCCGCCACGCCCAACGGGTCGTCGTCGCCGGAGAGCAGCGGGATGATCTCGTCGGTCCACCGGCGCACGTGGCACTGCCCCATCCGCAGCTGGACGCCCCGGTCGAACATCTCCATCAGGGGCATCGGGTCGACCTCGCCGCCGTAGACGCCGGAGATGGAGACCGTGCCGCCGCGACGGACGGCCTTGAGCGCGGCCTTGAGCACGACCAGCCGGTCGACGCCCGCCTTGTCGGTCATGGTCTGCGCGAGCTTGTCCGGCAGCAGCCCGGCGGCGGTCTGGGCGAGCTTGCCGAGGGGCGCGCCGTGGGCCTCCATGCCCACCGCGTCGATGACGGCGTCGGGGCCGCGCCCCTCGACGAGGTCGATCAGCGCGCTGGGCACGTCGTCCAGCTGGCTGACGTCGAGCACCTCGATGCCGTGCCGGCGGGCCATCGCCAACCGCTCCGGCACCAGGTCCAGCCCGATGACCCGGTCCGCGCCGAGGTGCCGGCCGATGCGGGCGCAGAGCTGGCCGACCGGCCCGAGGCCGAAGACGGCGAGGGTGCCACCGCGCGGGGTGTCGGCGTACTTCACCGCCTGCCAGGCGGTCGGCAGGATGTCGGACAGGTAGAGCCAACGCTCGTCGGGCCCGGTGTCGGGCACCTTGATCGGGCCGAACTGGGCGTGCGGCACCCGCAGGTACTCCGCCTGCCCACCGGGCACCGAGCCGTAGAGCGACGTGTAGCCGAACAGCGCGGCGCCCTTGCCCTCGGCGGTGACCTGCGTGGTCTCGCACTGCGCGTACAACTGCCGGTCGCACATCCAGCAGGAGCCGCAGGCGATGTTGAACGGCACCACCACCCGGTCGCCCGGCTTGAGTCGGGTCACCCCCGCGCCCACCTCCTCGACGATGCCCATCGGCTCGTGGCCGAGGATGTCGCCGGGCTTCAGGTACGGCCCGAGCACCTCGTACAGGTGCAGGTCGGAGCCGCAGATCGCGGTCGAGGTGATCCGGACGACGGCATCGATCGGCTCCTCGATCCGCGGATCAGGCACCTCCTCCACCCGTACGTCCCGCTTGCCCTGCCAGGTCAGTGCCTTCATGTCCCGTCGCTCCTCCTCGTGCCGTCCCCGGGGTTGCTACCCGCCCCCGACGACTTGAACCGGCACCGGAGCGCCGAGGTGGCCGATGGCGGGCGGGTCGCGATGGCGGGGCCAGGGGCGGGTCGCGACAGCCGGGCCGGGGGCGGGTCGCGACAGCCGGGCCGGGGGCGGGTGGTTCGGGCGGCATCGAGGGCCGGGATCGCGTGGGTGACGGCCCGCAGCCGCCGCGGGGATGGTCGAAGCCGGATGCGCAAGGCCGGGCGTCGTCCCCGAAGCGGCTCCGGCCCGGCGTTCGGTGGCCCGGCGGTCGGTGGTGCGGCGTCCGGTGGTCTGGTGGCGCGGAGTCCGGTGGCTTGGCGGTGCGGCGTTCGGTGGTCTGGTGGTGCGGCGTTCGGTGGCCCGGAAGCTTGGCGGTGTGGCGTCCGGTGGTCTGGTGGTGCGGCGTCCGGCGGTCCGGTGGTGCGGCGTCGGGCGTCCGGTGGTCCGGTGGCTGCCTGTCGAGCTGATGTCGCAGACGACTCAGCTGATGTCGCAAACGATTCAGCTCGACAGGGCGCGAGCAGGGAGATCCGGCCGCGGGGAGTCCCTGGACGCGGCGGCCACGCGGGTGTGGGCGCGGGCCAGCGGGCCGTATCCGGGCAGGCCGAACTCCGTCGAAGTCGAAGTCGGGGCGCGGGCGTCGCGGTGGGGAGGGGGACGGCGGGCCGGCGATCGGGCAGGGGCTACGGCGAGGGTCGCCGCGATCGGGCAGGTGCTACGGCGAGGGCCGCCGCGTTCGGAAGACGCGGCGGCCCTGTGCCGACCTCGCCGGCGTGAGGTGTGCGGGCTCAGGAACCGGGGGTGTTGTCGCCCCGCTTCGAGGTGGCCATCAGGAAGTCGCGGTTGAGCCGGCCGATGGTGTTCAGTGGGATGCCCTTCGGGCAGACCACGGTGCACTCGCCGGCGTTGGTGCAGCCGCCGAAGCCGGCCTCGTCGTGCGCGTCGACCATGCCGATCACCCGGGTGTAGCGCTCCGGCTGGCCCTGCGGCAGCAGCGAGAGCTGGGTGACCTTGGCGGCGGTGAAGAGCATGGCGGAGCCGTTCGGGCAGGCCGCCACGCAGGCGCCGCAGCCGATGCACTCCGCCGCCTCGAACGCGGCGTCCGCGTTGGCCTTGGCGACCGGGGTCGAGTGCGCCTCGGGGGCGCTGCCGGTCGGCGCGGTGATGTAGCCGCCGGCCGCGATGATCTTGTCGAAGGCGCCCCGGTTGACGACCAGGTCCTTGATCACCGGGAAGGCCCGGGCCCGCCACGGCTCGATGTCGATCGTCTCGCCGTCGGAGAACTGCCGCATGTGCAGTTGGCAGGCGGTGGTGCCGCGCTGCGGCCCGTGCGCGTCGCCGTTGATCATCAGGCCGCACATGCCGCAGATGCCCTCGCGGCAGTCGTGGTCGAACGCCACCGGCTCCTCGCCGGCGAGGATCAGCCGCTCGTTGAGGACGTCGAGCATCTCCAGGAACGACATGTCCGGGGAGACGTCGTCGACCTTGTAGGTCACCATCCGACCCTTGTCCTCGGGGCCGGACTGGCGCCAGATGCGCAGGGTCAGGTTCACTTGTAGCTCCGCTGCGTGGGGTGGACGTATTCGAAGTTCAGGTCTTCCTTGTGCAGCACCGAGGGCTCGCCGGTGGCGGTGAACTCCCAGGCCGCCACGTACGCGAAGCGGTCGTCGTCGCGCTCCGCCTCGCCGTCGGGCGTCTGGTGCTCGGCCCGGAAGTGACCGCCGCAGGACTCCTCGCGGTGCAGGGCGTCGATGCACATCAGCTCCGCCAGCTCGAAGAAGTCGGCCACCCGGCCGGCCTTCTCCAGCGACTGGTTGAGCCCCTCGCCGGTGCCCGGAACCCGGACCCGCTGCCAGAACTGCTCGCGCAGGGCGCGGATCTCGTCGATCGCCTTGCGCAGCCCGGCCTCGCTGCGCTCCATGCCGCAGTGCTCCCACATGATCTGGCCCAGCTCGCGGTGGAACGAGTCCACGGTCCGGTCGCCGTCGACGGCCAGCAGCCGCTGGATCCGGTCCTCGACGTCGGCGCGGGCCTGCACGGCCGCCGGGTGCGTGGCGTCGACCTTCTCGAACGGGCCGGACGCCAGGTAGTGGGCGACGGTGTTCGGCAGCACGAAGTAGCCGTCGGCCAGGCCCTGCATGAGCGCCGAGGCGCCGAGCCGGTTCGCGCCGTGGTCGGAGAAGTTGGCCTCGCCGATCACGAACAGGCCCGGGATGGACGACTGGAGGTCGTAGTCGACCCAGAGGCCGCCCATCGTGTAGTGCACGGCGGGGTAGATCCGCATCGGCACCTCGTACGGGTCCTCGCCGGTGATCCGCTCGTACATCTCGAAGAGGTTGCCGTACTTGGCCTCGATGGCCTTGCGGCCGAGCCGGTCGATCGCGTCGGAGAAGTCCAGGTAGACGCCGAGCCCCGTCTGGCCGACGCCGCGCCCCTCGTCGCAGACGTTCTTCGCGGCGCGCGACGCGATGTCGCGGGGGACCAGGTTGCCGAAGGAGGGGTAGATCCGCTCCAGGTAGTAGTCCCGCTCGTCCTCGGGGATGTCCCGCGGGCTGCGGGTGTCGCCCTTGGTCTTGGGCACCCAGACCCGGCCGTCGTTGCGCAGCGACTCGCTCATCAGGGTCAGCTTCGACTGGTGGTCGCCGGAGACCGGGATGCAGGTCGGGTGGATCTGCGTGTAGCAGGGGTTGGCGAAGTACGCGCCCTTGCGGTGGGCTCGCCAGGTGGCGGTGACGTTGCAGCCCTTGGCGTTGGTGGAGAGGTAGAAGACGTTGCCGTAGCCGCCGGAGGCGAGCACGACCGCGTCCGCGAACTCGGTGGTGATCTCGCCGGTGACCATGTCCCGGACCACGATGCCGCGGGCCTTGCCGTCGACGACGATCAGCTCCAGCATCTCGTGCCGGGTGTTCATCTCCACGTTGCCGAGGCCGATCTGCCGCTCCAGCGCCTGGTACGCGCCGAGCAGCAGCTGCTGGCCCGTCTGGCCCCGGGCGTAGAAGGTGCGCTGCACCTGCGCGCCGCCGAAGGAGCGGGTGTCCAGCAGGCCGCCGTACTCGCGGGCGAACGGGACGCCCTGGGCGACGCACTGGTCGATGATGTTGACCGAGACCTCGGCCAGCCGGTGCACGTTGGACTCCCGGGAGCGGAAGTCGCCGCCCTTGACGGTGTCGTAGAAGAGGCGGTGCACCGAGTCGCCGTCGTTGCGGTAGTTCTTGGCGGCGTTGATGCCGCCCTGCGCGGCGATGGAGTGCGCCCGGCGCGGGCTGTCCTGGTAGCAGTAGGTCTTGACCTGGTAGCCCTGCTCGCCCAGCGTGGCGGCGGCCGAGCCGCCGGCGAGGCCGGTGCCGACCACGATCACGGTCATCTTGCGGCGGTTGGCCGGGTTGACCAGCTTGGCCTCGAAGCGGCGGCGTTCCCAGCGGGTCTCGATGGGGCCGTCGGGAGCCTTGGTGTCGGCGATCGGGTCGCCCTCGGTGTAGAGATCCATGTCAGGACACCAATCCGGTGAGTACGGCGAACGGGACCGCCAGGTAGCCGGCGCAGAGCACGACGGCGAAGCCCAGGGCCACGGCTCGGGCCCGCCGCTCGCCGCGCGGGCTCTGCTGGCCGAGGCTGCGCAGCGCGCTGAACAGGCCGTGCCGCAGGTGGAAGCCGAGGGTGACGACCGCCAGGGTGTAGAAGAGCGTGACGTACCAGCGCTCCGGGGCGAAGTCGGCCACCACGTTGGCGTACGGCCGGCTCGGGTCGCCGACCGGGTTCAGCGTGCCGGTGGTGAGGTCCAGGATGTGGTAGATCACGAAGAGCAGGATGATCACGCCACCCCAGCGCATGGTGCGGGCCGCGTAGCTGCCCTGGACCTTCTTGCGGTGGGCGTACTGCACGGGGCGGGCGGCGCGGGCGCGCACGGCGAGGGCGGTCGCGGCCCAGATGTGGCCGAGCACCGCCGCCAGCAGGCCGATCCGCAGGATCCACAGGAACCACACGCCGGGCAGGATCGGGGCGCCGATCTCGCGCAGCCAGTGCGCGTAGTGGTCGAACGAGGTCGCCCCCGTGAAGATCTTCAGGTTGCCGAGCATGTGCGCGATGAGGAACAGCACCAGGATGATGCCCGTCACCGCCATGACGGCCTTCAGGCCGACGCTGGAGCGGATGGGCGACCGAGTTCTCGTGACTACCACGCGATCGACGCTAGGAGCACTTGATTCAGTCGTCCAATGCATCGAACTCGCAGTCTTGATAGCTATAGGCTATGTAGATGCAGCTCCATCAGCTGAAGTACTTCGTTGCGGTGGCGGAAGTGCGACATTTCACCCAAGCCGCCGACATCGTGGGCATCACCCAGCCCTCGTTGAGTAAGCAAGTTCACGCCCTTGAGGACGGCCTCGGCGCCCCGCTGTTCGAGCGGGTAAGGGGCAACATCACACTCACCGCGGCCGGTGAGGTGCTGCTGCCGCTGGCCAAGCGGATCCTCGCCGACGTCGACACCGCGACCCGCGAGGTGCAGGAACTGGTCGGCCTGCGCCGGGGCCGGGTCCGGCTCGGCGCCACCCCCAGCCTCGCCACCTCGCTCGCCCCGCCGGTGCTGCGCCGCTTCCGCGACGCCCACCCCACCATCGACCTGCGGGTGGAGGAGAGCGGCTCGCAGGACCTGGTCCGCGGCCTGCTCCGCGGCGACCTCGACCTGGCACTGATCATCATGCCGGCCCAGGGCACCGATCCCGGGCTGCGCGCCGACCCCATCCTGCGGGAGAGCCTGGTGGTCGCCTCGGTCGAGGAGCTGTCGGTGACCCCGGAGACCGGTCAGCTGCGCGTCGCCGACCTGCGCGACCAGCCGATGGTGATGTTCCGGGAGGGCTACGACCTGCGCGACGCCACCCTGCAGGCCTGCCGGGAGGTCGGCTTCGAGCCGACCATCGCCGTCGACGGCGGCGAGATGGACGCGGTGCTGAGCTTCGTCGAGGCCGGGCTGGGCGTCGCGCTGGTCCCCGGCATCGTGGTGGCCCGACGTCCCGGCGTGCGCGTCACCCGGCTGGCCCCACCCGGCGTCCGGCGGACCATCGCGGTCGCCCGGCGCCGCGACGTGGTGCCCACCCACGCCGGCCGGGAGCTGCGCCGGATACTGCTGGACTACGTCCGCGACGCCACCACCGGCGGGGACCTGCCGCCGGGCGTCGAGCCCCTCTGACGCCGCCGCCCGCGCGCCCGGCCGCACTGGTCCCACGCCGCCGGACCGCGCCGGTCCCAGGCCGCCCGGCCGCGCCATCCGACGCCGCCAGGTGCGCACGACGGAAGACGACCGGGCCCCGCCGGCCTGCCTACGCTGCCCGCATGGCAACGGGCAGCGCCGTGGTGATCGGCGCGAGCATGGGCGGGCTGCTGACCGCCTGCGCACTCACCGAGGCGTACGAGCGGGTCACCCTCGTGGACCGTGACCTGCTGCCCGAGCAGGCGGAGAGCCGCCGGGGCGTACCGCAGGGGCGGCAGTTGCACGTCCTGCTGACCCGGGGCCGGCAGGCGTTCGAGGAGCTGCTGCCCGGGATCTCGGCGGAGCTCAGCGCGCGGGGCGTACCCACGGTCGACCTGCACGAGCAGGTCCACTGGTACAACAACGGCCACCGGATGCGGCGCGCGCCGTCCCCGCTGTTCGCCCTCGGGGTCAGCCGGCCGCTGCTGGAGCAGGTCGTCCGGGAGCGGGTGGCCGCCCTGCCCGGGGTGCGGATCGTGGCGGGCTGCGAGGTGGAGGGGCTGACCACCACCCTCGACCGGGGGCGGGTCACCGGCGTACGGCTGCGCCTCCGCGACGGGGACCCGACCACCGTCGCCGCCGACCTCGTCGTCGACGCCGGCGGCCGGGGCACCCGCAGCCCGGTGTGGCTGGCAGAGTTGGGCTACCGGCCGGCGCCGGAGGAGCGGGTCAAGGTCGGCGTCACCTACCTCACCCGCACCTACCGGCGGGAGCCGCACCACCTGGAGGGGCTGCTCGGCGCGCTCACCAACGCCGTGCCCGGCCAGCCCCGGGGCGGCATCGTCGCCGTGCAGGAGCAGGGCCGGTTCGCGGTGGCGCTCAGCGGCATGCTCGGCGAGGAGCCGCCGGCCGACGACGAGGGGATGACCGCCTTCGCCGAGACCCTCGCCGCCCCGCAGATCGCCGACCTGCTGCGTACGGCGCAGCCGGAGAGCCCACCGGCGACGATGAAGTTCCCGGCCAGCGTGCGGCGGCGCTACGAGCGGCTGCGCCGCTTCCCGGCGGGCTACCTGGTGGTGGCCGACGCCGTGTGCAGCTTCAACCCGGTCTACGGGCAGGGCATGACGGTGGCCGCGCTGGAGGCCCTGCTGCTGCGCCGACTGCTGCGGCGGCCGTCCGACCGGCTCGCCCGGCGGTTCTTCCGGGGCGCGGCCCGGCTGATCGACGGGCCGTGGTCCATCGCGGTCGGCACCGACCTGCGCTTCCCCGAGGTGCCCGGCCGCCGCTCGCCGCGGGTACGCCTGGTCAACGCGTACGTGGGCCGGCTGCACGAGGCGGCGACCCGGGACCCGGCGCTGGGCGCGGCGTTCCTGCGGGTGGTGAACCTCGTCGACCCGCCGACGCGGCTGCTCTCCCCGCCGGTGCTGTTCCGGGTGCTGCGCGGGTCGCCCTACCTGCCCTCGGCCTCGTCCATCGCCCGGTAGATCCGCTGCTCCGACACCGGGTACGGGGTGCCCAGCGCCTGGGCGAAGACGTTCACCCGCAGCTCCTCGACCATCCAGCGGATCTGCCGGACGGCCGTCGACTGCCGGCGCCCCGGCGGTAGCGCGGCGAGCATCTCCTGGTACTCCTTCTGCACCACCGCGACCCGGTCCTGCTGCTGCTTGTCGCGCTGCGGGTTGCCGGGCAGCCGGTCCAGCCGCCGCTCGATCGCGGTGAGGTAGCGCAGCAGGTCGGGCAGGCGCGCGTACCCGGTCTCGGTGACGAACCCCTTGTGCACCAGGCCGTTCAGCTGGGCCCGGATGTCGGCCAGCGCGGCCACCACCGCCAGGTTCCGCGTGGCGCCGAGGCGCTGCTCGACCGCGTACGCGGCGGCGAGCACCCGGCGCACCCGGTCCATGATCTCGACCACGGTGTCCACCAGGTCGGCCCGGACCTTGTCCCGCAGGGCGGCGAAGCCCTCGGCGTCCCAGGCCGGGCCGCCCGCGTCGCCGATCAGCTTGTCGATGGCCGCCCCGGCCGCGTCGGAGATCAGCTCCTGCACGCCGCCGTGCGGGTTGCGGCTCAGCGCCAGCTTCGCCTCGTTGGACAGCCGCCCCTGAAGGAACTTCGCCGGTGACGGCACGGTCAGCCGCAGCAGCCGCCGCGTGCCCGCCCAGTGCGCGGCCTCCTGCTCGGCCGGCGAGTCGAAGACCTTCACCCCGACCGTGTCGCCCTCGTCGACCAGGGCCGGGTACGCGGTCACCGCGTAGCCGGAGCGGACCTGCTCGATGGTGCGCGGCAGCGTGCCGATGCTCCACTCGCGCAGCCCGGTACGGGCCACGTCGGGTGCGGCGGCGGCCACGACCTGGCGTACCTCCGCCTTGAGTTGGCGTTGCAGGGTCGGCAGGTCCTTGCCCTCGGCGACCGGCTTGTTCTCCTCGTCGAGCACCCGGAAGCGGACCCGCAGGTGCGGCGGCAGCTTCTCCGGCTCCCACGCGTCCCGGGGCACGGTGACGCCGGTCATCCGGCGCAGCTGCCGGGTCAGCGCGTCCAGCAGCGGCTCCTCGCCGGCGGGCATCGCGGCGAGCGCCGCGCGCGCGTAGTCCGGCACCGGGACGAAGTTGCGGCGCACCGCCTTGGGCAGCGAGCGGATCAGCGCGATCACCAACTCCTCGCGCAGCCCGGGCACCTGCCAGTCGAAGCTCTCCGCCGGCACCTGGTTGAGCAGGGGCAGCGGGATGTCGACGGTCACGCCGTCGGTCGGGGTGCCCGGCTCGAACCGGTAGGTCAGCGGCAGGGTCACCCCGTCGGCGGACCACTCGTCGGGGTAGTCGGCCTCGTCCACGCCGGTGCGGCCGGCGTTGACCAGCAGCTCCCGGGTGAAGGTGAGCAGGTCGGGCTGCTCCCGGCGGGTCTTCTTCCACCAGGCGTCGAAGTGCCGCCCGGAGACCACGTCGGCCGGGACGCGCGCGTCGTAGAAGTCGAAGACGGTCTGGTCGTCGACGAGGATGTCGCGGCGCCGGGCGCGGTGCTCCAGCTCCTCGATCTCCGCCAGCAGCCGCTGGTTGTCGGCCCAGAAGTGGTGGTGGGTCTGCCAGTCGCCCTCGACGAGGGCGTGCCGGATGAACAGCTCCCGGGACAGCGCCGGGTCGATCCGGCCGAAGTTGACCTTGCGCGAGGTGACCAGCGGGATGCCGTAGAGGGTCACCTTCTCGTAGGCCATCACGGCCGCCTGCTTCTTCTCCCAGTGCGGCTCGCTGTAGCTGCGCTTGACCAGGTGCTGGGCCAGCGGTTCGACCCACTCGGGCTCGACCCGGCCGGCGACCCGGCCCCAGAGGCGGGAGGTCTCCACCAGCTCGGCCGCCATCACCCAGCGCGGCGGTTTCTTGAACAGCGCCGAGCCGGGGAAGAGCGCGAACTTCGCGCCCCGGGCGCCCAGGTACTCGTGCTTCTGCGCGTCCTTGAGCCCGACGTGCGACAGCAGGCCGGCCAGCAGCGACTGGTGCACCTTCGGGGTGTCGATCTCCTCCGGCAGGTCCGCGCCGCCCCGGCGCCCGCCGCCGCCGTCGGCCGGTCGCCCACCAGCCTGTTCGGTGGTACGCCTCAACTGGCTGACGATGTCCTGCCACTCGCGTACCCGCAGGTAGTTGAGGTATTCGGCCTTGCACATCCGCCGGAACGCGCTGGAGGAGAGTTCGCGCTGCTGCTCGCGCAGGTGCCGCCACAGGTTGAGCAGCGACACGAAGTCCGACTCGCGGTCGGTGAACCGGGCGTGCGCCTGGTCGGCCTGGGCCTGCTTGTCGGCGGGCCGCTCGCGGGGGTCCTGGATGGACAGCGCGGCGGCGATCACCATCACCTCGGTGGCGCAGCCGTTGCGCTCGCCCTCGACGACCATCCGGGCCAGCCGCGGGTCGACGGGGAGCTGGGCCAGCCGCCGGCCCAGCGGGGTGAGCCGCTTCGCCGGGTCGGCCTCGGCCGGGTCCAGCGCGCCGAGCTCGTGCAGCAGGTTGACGCCGTCGGCGACGTTGCGCCGGTCCGGCGGCTCGATGAACGGGAACGCGGCGATGTCGCCGAGCCCGATGGAGGTCATCTGGAGGATGACCGAGGCGAGGTTGGTGCGCAGGATCTCCGGGTCGGTGAACTCCGGGCGGGACAGGAAGTCCTGCTCGTCGTAGAGGCGGATGCAGATGCCGTCCGAGGTGCGCCCGCAGCGCCCCTTGCGCTGGTTGGCCGACGCCTGCGAGACCGGCTCGATCGGCAGCCGCTGCACCTTGAGCCGGCTGCTGTAGCGGGAGATGCGGGCCGCGCCCGGGTCCACCACGTACTTGATGCCGGGCACGGTGAGCGAGGTCTCCGCGACGTTGGTGGCGAGCACCACCCGGCGCCCGGCGTGCGGGGCGAAGACCCGGTGCTGCTCGGCGGTGGAGAGCCGGGCGTACAGCGGCAGGATCTCGGTGCCGCGCAGCGCCGGCTTCTTCTCCACCAGCTTGCCCAGCGCGTCCGCGGTGTCGCGGATCTCCCGCTCGCCGCTGAGGAAGACCAGGACGTCGCCGGGGCCCTCGGCGGCCAGTTCCTCGACGGCGTCGCCGATGGCCTGGACCTGGTCGCGGACGTTCTCCTCGTCCTCCCCGTCGTCCTCGCCCTCGGCCACCTCGACCAGCGGCCGGTAACGCACCTCGACCGGGTACGTGCGCCCGGAGACCTCGACCACCGGCGCCGGTACGCCCTCGGGCTCGTCGGCGGTGGGCGGCCCCGCGAAGTGCCGGGCGAACCGCTCGGTCTCGATGGTCGCCGAGGTGATGATCACCTTGAGGTCGGGGCGGCGGGGGAGGAGCTGCCGGAGGTAGCCGAGGATGAAGTCGATGTTGAGGCTGCGCTCGTGCGCCTCGTCGATGATCAGCGTGTCGTACTGGCGCAGCATCCGGTCGGTCTGCAACTCGGCGAGCAGGATGCCGTCGGTCATCAGCTTGACCAGGCTGCGGTCGCTCACCTGGTCGCTGAAGCGCACCTTGTAGCCGACCACGTCGCCCAGCTCGGTGCCGAGTTCCTCGGCGATCCGGTCCGCCACCGTACGCGCGGCCAGGCGGCGCGGCTGGGTGTGCCCGATCAGCCCGGTGATCCCGCGCCCCAGCTCCAGGCAGATCTTCGGCAGCTGGGTGGTCTTGCCGGAGCCGGTCTCGCCGGCCACGATCACCACCTGGTGGTCGCGGATCGCGGCGGCGATGTCGTCCTTGCGTTCGCTGACCGGCAGCTGGGCCGGATAGGTGACCACCGGCACGGCGGCGCGCCGACCCGCCAGCACCGCCTCGGCCCGCGCCACGTCGGCGGCGATCTCGTCGAGCGCCGACTCCCGGCGCTGCGGGTCGCGCAGCCGGCGTACCCCGTCCAGGCGCCGTTGCAGGCGGCGCTGGTCGCGGAACATCAGGGGACGGAGGCGGCGGTGCAGCTCGCGGACGGGGTCGGTCGCGGCGGGTGCGGCTGGATTCTGCATGTCGTCGCCAAGGATAGGCAGCCGACGGCCGGACCGCCCCCGGGTTACCGCCGCCCCGCCCCGGTCCGCCCGCGCGCACGCCCCTCGGCGGCGCCCGTCAGGGCAAGCGCGGCGGTGCCGCCTCGGACTAGAGTGGGGCGCCGACCGACCTTGGCCGCAAGGGATGGGATGACGATGCGGGACACCGACCGGGCCCTGGTGCAGGCCGCCACGGCGGTCGCCAAGCTGCGCTGCCGCAGCGACAACCACACGGTCGCCGCCGCCGCGCGGACCACCGACGGCCGGGTCTTCACCGGGGTCAACGTCTACCACTTCACCGGTGGGCCCTGCGCGGAGGTGGTCGCGGTCGGCGCCGCCGCCACCCAGGGCGTCACCGAGTTGGAGACGATCGTCGCGGTGGGCGACCGGGGGCGCGGGGTGATCCCGCCCTGCGGGCGCTGCCGGCAGGTGCTGCGCGACTACTTCCCCACCGTCCGGGTCATCGTCGGGCCGATGGACGCGCTGCGCGTGGTGCACGTCGCCGAACTGCTGCCGGAGACGTACGTCTGGGCCGACCAGCAGCTCGACGGGCCCGCCGGCCCGGTCCCCGCGCCGCGACCGGCCGACTGACGTCCCGGGCCGTCAGTCGCCGGCGGCGGCCGCCAGGATCGACCGGGGCATCGGCACGCTCTCGAAGCGCACGATGCCCTCCGGCACCATCCAGCTCATCACCTGCACGCCCAGCCGCCCCGCCCGCACGGCCGGGTCGTTGTGGTAGAGCTCTCGGGCCTCCTGCGGGGAGATGGAGAGCACGACGAACCCGCGCAGCCGCTCGTCGTCGGCGTCGACGAAGGGCCCCGCGGCCAGGACGAGCCCCTGTTCCACCAGCCCCGCGTGGTGGGCCAGGTGGGCGTCCTGCAACCGGTCGGCCGCGTCCAGCGGTAGCTGCGGCGCGTCCGTCGGCCGGCTCAGGAGCACCACGGTGTGCTGGTCGAATCGCA
The DNA here is from genome assembly GCF_049847285.1 of Micromonospora sp. DT62. Lineage (NCBI taxonomy): Bacteria > Bacillati > Actinomycetota > Actinomycetes > Micromonosporales > Micromonosporaceae > Micromonospora > Micromonospora sp. DT62. The sequence goes on along the minus strand of NZ_JBNCOB010000001.1, from coordinate 44,317 downwards.
TGCCCACAACCCTAGGGCGGCCGGGGCCGGCGCCCGACCGGATCCGGCGCTGTCCGCCCTGCTCAGCGCCGCCCGGATCGACGACGGCGAGTTAGGCCCGGCCAGGGCGTTCCGCTACGGTAAGGCGACCCTAAGCCCGAACGTGCAGGAGCCTCGTGACCACCCTCGCCACCCGACCGGCTTCGGCCGGCGCCCCACCCCGGGCGCGTGGGGGCCGCCGGCTCGCGGTCACGGTCGCCGCCGCGCTGGTGCTGTTGCTGGCCGTGCTGGCAAGCTTCGCGCTCGGCAGCCGGGCGCTGGCCGTCGACGAGGTGTGGCGGGCGCTGGTCGCCCCGGACGGCGGCGAGGCCGCCACCATCGTGCGGGAACTGCGGATGCCGCGCACCGCGCTGGGCCTCGCCGTCGGGCTGGCGCTCGCCGTCGCCGGCGTCCTCTTCCAGGCCCTCACCCGCAACCCGCTTGCCGAACCGCGGATCCTCGGCATCAGCGCCGGCGCCTCGTTCGGCGTGGTGCTGGCCATCTCCGTCTTCGGCGTGAGCACGCTGGCCGGGTACGTCTGGTTCGGCATCGCGGGTGCGCTCGGGGCCGGCGTGCTGGTCTTCGCCGTCGCGGCCAAGGCCCGCGAGGGCGCCAGCCCGGTCACCCTCGCGCTGGTCGGCGCGGCCCTCGACGCCAGTCTCGCCTCCGTGGTGTACGCGCTGCTCAGCATCGACGCCCGCACCTTCGAGGAGTACCGCTTCTGGGTGGTCGGCGGGCTGACCGGCCGGGACCTCACGGTGGCCGCCCAGGTGGTGCCGTTCGTGCTCGCCGGGCTGGTCCTGGCCGCTCTCGTCGCCCGGGGCCTGGACGCGCTCGCCCTCGGCGACGACGTGGCCCGGGGCCTCGGGCACCGGATCGGGCTGGTCCGGCTCGGCGGCGGCGTCGCCGCGGTGCTGCTCACCGGGGCGGCCGTCGCCGCCGCCGGGCCGATCGCGTTCGTCGGGCTCGCGGTGCCGCATCTGGCCCGCGCCCTGGTCGGCGCCGACCACCGCTGGACCCTCGCGGTCTCGGCGCTGCTCGGGCCCGCGCTGCTGCTCGGCGCCGACGTCGTCGGGCGGCTCGTCGCGCCGCCCGGGGAGGTGCCCGCAGGCATCGTCACCGCGCTGATCGGTGCCCCGCTGCTGGCCTTCCTGGTGCGCCGCGCGAAGGTCGTGACGGCGTGAGCGCCCCCGCTGCCCCCGCCGCCGGGCGGCCGGCGGGCCGTCCCCGGGTGGGCGTCACCGCGCTGCCGGGGCGGTCGCTCGTGCGGATCGGCCCGGTCAGCGTGCAGGTCCGCCGCCGCTCCGTGCTGGTCGCCGCCGCGCTGGTCGTGCTGCTGCTCGCCGCAGGGGTGCTCAGCCTCTCCCTGGGCACCCCGTACGTCGCCCCGGCCGACGTGCTGCGCGCCCTCTCCGGCGCCGGCACCCCGTACGACCTGGTGGTCCTCGACCTGCGACTGCCCCGGCTGGTGCTGGCCGCGGTGGCCGGCGCGGCCTTCGGGGTGGCCGGCACGCTGATCCAGAGCGTGGCCCGCAACCCGCTCGCCAGCCCCGACGTCGTCGGCATCACCCAGGGCGCCGGTCTCGCCGCGACGGTGGCCCTGACGACCGGCGCCGCGGCGGTGCTCGTGGCGCCGGCGGCGCTGCTCGGCGGGCTGGTCGCCGCCGCGCTGCTGTTCCTCCTCGGCGCCCGGCACGGGCTGGCCGCCCAGCGGTTCGTGCTCGCCGGCGTGGCGGTCGCCTTCGCGCTGCGGGCCCTGACCGAGGTCGTCCTGCTCACCGCCGACCCGATCGACGGGCTGCGCGCGCAGATCTGGCTGATCGGCACGCTCGCCGGCAAGGGCTGGAACGAGAGCCTGTGGATCGTCCTCACCCTGGCCGCGCTCCTGCCGGTGCTGGCCTGGGCCGGCTGGGCGCTGAACAGCACCGCCCTGGACGACGACACCGCCCGGGGGATCGGCCTGCGCCCGGTGGCCCGCCGGGTCGGCCTCGCCGGCACCGGGGTGCTGGCCGCCGCGATGGTCACCGCGCAGGTGGGCGCGGTGGACTTCGTGGCCCTCGTCGCCCCCCAGCTGGCCCGCCGGCTGGTCCGCGCCGAGCGCCCGCCGCTGCTCTGCGCCGCGTTGCTCGGGGCCCTGCTGCTGGTGCTGGCCGACCTGGGCGGTCGGCGGCTGTTCGCCCCCACCCAGCTGCCCGCCGGGGTGCTGACCGCCGCCATCGGCGGCCCGTACCTGATCTTCCTGCTGCTCCGCGGCCGGCGGCGACCCTCGTGATGTCCCACCCTGGCAAGGAGGCGTGATGCTCTCCACCCGCGACCTGGTCGCCGGCTACGACGAGCGGACCGTGCTGGACGGGCTCGACCTGGAGCTGCCCGGCGACGCGTTCACGGTGATCGTCGGGCCGAACGCCTGCGGCAAGTCCACCCTGCTGCGCACCATGGCCCGCCTGCTCACGCCTCGGCGCGGCGCCGTGCTGCTGGACGGCACCGCCATTCGGGACCTGCCGACCCGCGAGGTCGCCCGCCGCCTCGGCGTGCTGCCGCAGAGCCCGCTGGTGCCCGAGGGGGTGACCGTCGCCGACCTGGTCGGCCGGGGCCGGCAGCCGTACCAGCGGTGGTGGCGGCAGTGGTCGGAGTCCGACGGGGCCGCCGTCGACCGGGCCATGGCGCTCGCCGACGTGACGGCGCTGGCGGACCGGCCGGTCGACACCCTCTCCGGCGGTCAGCGGCAGCGGGTCTGGATCGCCATGACCCTCGCCCAGGACACCGAGGCGCTGCTGCTGGACGAGCCCACCACCTTCCTCGACCTCGCCCACCAGGTGGAGGTGCTGGACCTGCTGCACCGGCTGCGCGTCGAGCGGGGCCGTACGGTCGTCGCCGTACTGCACGACCTCAACCAGGCCGCCCGGTACGCCGACCACCTGATCGCCATGCGCTCCGGCGCCGTGGTGGCCGCCGGGCCGCCCCGGGAGATCCTCACCGCCGACCTGGTCCGCGACGTCTTCGGCCTCGACTGCGTGGTCGTGCCCTGCCCGGTGACCGGGGCGCCCCTGGTGGTGCCCGCGCTCACCAGTCCCTCCCTGACCCGCCTGCCCGCCGGGAACGCGGCGACGCCGCTGACCGGCTCGCACCCTTCGAAAGGAATCTGATGCGTCGTCTCGCCGCCACCCTCACCGTGGCGCTGGCCCTCGGTGTCGGTCTCACCGCCTGCGGTGAGAGCGACCCGGTCGCCGACACCACCACCGGACAGACCCGGGAGATCGTCCACGCCATGGGCACCACCAAGGTGCCGGTGGAGCCCAAGCGGGTCGTCGTGCTCGACACAGACAAGATCGACACAGCCCTGACACTCGGCGTCACACCGGTCGGCGCCGCCACCGCCGGCGAGGCGCGGAGCTGGCCGACCTACTTCGGCGAGGAGAAGCTCGCCGGCATCAAGGAGGTCGGGGTGCTCACCGAGCCCGACCTGGAGGCCATCAACGCCCTCAAGCCGGACCTGATCCTGGGCAGCAAGTTCCGCCAGGAGAAGTTCTACGACGAGCTGGCCGCCATCGCGCCGACCGTCTTCACCGAGAAGGTCGGCATCACCTGGAAGGAGAACTTCCTCTTCGACGGTGCGGCGCTCGGCAAGGAGCAGCAGGCCAAGGACCTGCTGGCCGCGTACGAGACGCGGGCCCGGGAGTTCGGCGGCAAGCTCGGCGACGCCGCCACCCGCAAGGTCTCCATCGTCCGCTTCATGCCGACCGAGATCCGGGTGTACGGGCCGGACTCGTTCTCCGGCATCGTCATCGGCGACACCGGCCTGGGCCGCCCCGAGCGCCAGCAGCTCACCGGCAAGGAGGACCGGCGGATGGACCGGGTCAGCCCGGAGCGCATCGGCGAGGTCGACGGCGACGTCATCTTCGTCACCGCGTACGGCGAGAAGGCCGCCGCCGAGCAGGCCAAGGTCACCGGCGGGACGCTCTGGAAGGGGCTGTCGGCGGTCAAGGCCGGCAAGTCGCACGTCGTCTCCGACGAGATCTGGATGACCGGCATCGGCATCGGCGCCGCCAACAAGATCCTCGACGACCTGGCGAAGTACCTGACCGCCTGACCCGTGTCGCGCGCGGCAGCCGCTACGGCTGCCGCGCGTCACCCGTCACGGACTCGCCGGCGGCGCGCCGCAGCGAGCGGTACCGGGAGGGGTCCTCGCGGGCCGGCCCGCCCTGCCGGACCCGCTCGGCCGGGTGCACCGCCGGCTGGTCCGGCACCCGGGGCGTCTCCCCGTCCTGCGTGACCAGGTCCTCGGTCTCCTGGACCAGGTAGTGCGGCCGACGCTTGGTCTCGTAGTAGATCCGGCCGATGTACTCCCCGATCACGCCCAGGATCGTCATCTGGATGCCGCCGAGACCGATCACGCTGACGATGATGGTGGTGTAGCCGGGAACGTCGATTCCCTTGCTGACGGCGTCGGCGACCACCCAGGCCATGTAGACCACCGCGATCAGGGTGAGGAACAGGCCGCCGTAGATCGCCAGCCGCAGCGGCCGGTTGTTGAACGACAGCAGCCCGTCGAACGCGTAGTTGAACAGCTTGCCGAACGTCCACCTGCTCCGGCCCGACTGCCGGGTCTCGTTGCGGTGCGCGACCACCACCGTCCGGAAGCCGATCCAGGAGAACAGCCCCTTGGAGAAGCGGTTGTACTCCGGCATCGCCAGCACCGCGTCCACCGCCAGCCGGGACAGCAGCCGGAAGTCACCCGCCCCGTCCAGCAGCCGCACGTCGATCCACCAGTTGACCACCCGGTAGAAGGAGCGCGAGGCCAGCATCCGGACGAGGCGGTCGCCACGCCGGTCCCGGCGCGCGATCACCTGGTCGAAACCCTGCCGGTACAACGCCACCATGTCGGGCAGCAGCCGGGGCGGATGCTGGAGGTCGGCGTCCATGATGACCACCGCGTCGCCGGTGGCCCGCTCCAGCCCGGCCAGCATCGCCGCCTCCTTGCCGAAGTTCCGGCTCAGCGACGTGTAGCGCACGGCGGGATCGGCGGCGGCGAGCCGGCGCAGCGCCACGAGGGTGCCGTCGGAGCTGCCGTCGTCGACGTAGACCACCTCGATGTCGACGTCGGTCAGCTCCGCGACCGCGGCGGTCACCGCCGTGTGCAGGCGCTCCACCGAGGCCTCCTCGTTGAAGCAGGGCACCACCAGCGACAGGCGCACCTGCGTCACCCCGCCCGGCCGGCGCCCGAGGACGCCCGCCCCGCGCCGCCCCGCTCAGAGGCGGTAGACCAGCACACCATCGATCTCCTCCCGGGTGATGCCGAGCCCGTCGATCGGCCGGTCCGCGATGCCCTCCCAGGGCGTCCCGGCGGTCCAGCCCGGCAGGGCCACCACGGACCGCACCCCGATGCCCCGCAGGTACGCCACGCTGCCCGCATCGGGGAAGGTGGGCGTCGCGGCCCGGGTCTGCGCCTGGGTGACCGGCTCGAACCCGCCTAGCCCGTTCGTGACCCGGGGGAACCCGTCCGTCGTCCACAACATGAAGATCAGGTCGACCGCGCCGCCGGCGGGCAGCACCAGCATCGGTTCCGCCGCCGTACGCATCGCGGCCGGTGGCGTCGGCACCACCGGATGCGGCGTCCGGTTGACCCCCTCCAGCCCGACCAGGGCCAGCGGCACCAGCAGGAGCACCGGTGCCAGGAGCCTGGCCCAGCCCCGGGACGCCCACCGCCGCACCGCCGTGGCGAACACCGTCACCGTGCCCGCCGCCAGCACCGCCAGCAGCAGGCTCGTCCAGTGCATCATCCGGCCCGGCGTCCGCAGCGCGTCCCAGCCCGGCAGGTGATTCGACAGCGTCAGGTAGCCCGGATCGCCGTCGCCGCCGAGGGTGACGCCCAGGCCGAGCAGCACCGTGCCGAGCACGCCGAGCGCCAGCGCGACCCGGTGTCGGGCCGGATAGACCGAGACGAACAGCCCCGCCGCGGCCAGCGCGAGCAGGACCATCCCGGGCAGCAGCGCCATCTCCGGCGGCCAGGGCAGTTGTTCCCGCGCCGCCGCGTGCCGCTCGCCCCACCACCACGAGTCCGCCGGGGCGGTGACGAAGCCGATCAGCGGCGGCGAGAACATCTCCGTCCAGGCCAACGACCGTTCGGCCTGCGGGTTGAGGTCGACGACCTTCAGGTAGACCAGGCCCAGCAGGAGCGTCACCGTGCCGAAGACGGCGCCACCGGCCACGTCGGCGACCAGCAGCCGCCGGCCGAACGCGGGTCGTCGCCCGCGCCGCCACCAGGACCAGCCGTAGCCGCCGGCCCCGACCAGCACCGCGGCCAGCAGGAAGTAGACCAGCGGCAGCCCGATGCCGAAGCCCAGGCTGATCTGCCAGGCGGCGACGAGCCAGCCCGCGAGGGCCCAGCCCGGTCGCCGTCGCTCCGGCCGGTAGCCGTGCCGCAGCGACCAGCCGTGGCCGCGCGCCAGCATCGCCAGGCACAACGCGATCCCGCCGCTGGACAGGATGTTCAGGTGGCCGGAGTGCGCCAGCCGCCAGGGCGCGTACGCCCACGCGACCCCGGCGACCGCCCCGCCCAGCCGCCCCGCCCCGAGCTGCCGGGCCAGCGCGTACGCCCCGACGAAGGCCAACGCGTGCAGCAGCACGTACATCACGTTGTAGCGGACCACGGCGGCCTCGAAGCCCGAGCCGAGCATCCCGAACGGGGCGTACCCGAGCAGGGTGTCGCTGTAGGCGTACGTGTAGGTCTCGGGGAAGAACGTGTTCGAGTGCCAGAGGCCGGCCGGGTTGTTGAGCACGGCGTGCCCGGCCCAGGCCATCTGCCACGCCTGCAACGTGGGGTCGCCGATGTCGCCAGGGATGGTGCTCGCCGGATGTCGCATCGTCGGCCAGGTCAGCACCACCGCCAGCAGCAGCCCGCCGAGCACCGCCAGCGTCCATTCGTGGCGCAGCCAACCCCACCGGTCCCGTCGGCCGGGGTCCCCGGGGGCGGGGACCTGGTCGTGGTCGGCGATTTCGGCGGACGGACGGGCGTCCGTGGACCCGGTGGTCATGAAGATAGATGATTCACGATGGTGGCTGCCATGTCGATCCGCCGCCCGGGATATGGGCTTTCGCGCGTGTCCGCCGACCCGCCCGCGACGCCCGGCCCGGCCACGTCGGCCGGACCGGGCGAGCGGGATCGGGTGGGTGGGTGGGAAGGGATCAGGCGGCGGTGGCCCAGATGGCCCGGAAGGCCGCCGCCTCGCCGGCCAGCCAGCGCTCGATCTGCTCCGGGCGGGCGTCGGTGGGCATGCGGTGGGCCTCGCCACGGCGGACGTCGACCAGGACCGGCTCGGCGTGCGGGAGCACCGCGTCCATGTGCCGGGCCATCAGGTGCAGGGTGGCGAGCGTCGCCTCCTCGCTGGGCGGCGCCTCGTCGAAGTGCAGTCGGACGGCCTCGACGCGACCGTCGGCGTGCCGTACGCCGAACTGGGGGTTGACCTTGACGGGCAGGTCGCCCAGCATCGCGAGCGCGTCGCGGGTCTGGGCGAGGTCGACGGCCCCCGGCTCGCCGAGGGAACGCAGCCAGGTCGTCGCGCCGGGGACGAGGGCCTGGTAGAGCGGTCGCCAGCGGGGCTTGACCACGTCGACCACCTGGTCGAGGTGGGTGCCGCCGGTGTGGAAGGCGATGTCGGCCTTGAGCGCCTTGACGAACTGGCCGTGCGGGTTGAAGCCGGAGCGGCTGGCCCGCTGCTTGCGCAGGCCCCCGACGAAGGTGGCCTTCGTCGGGCCGATGCGGTCGACGTAGCGGGTGAAGCCGAGCAGGGTCGCGTAGGGGGTGGGTGGGGCGGAGGCGGGCGTGCTCACGGGCGTCCTCCCAGGTCAGGACCTCGATTAGTACACACATTCTAATCGACGGGTGTGACATCTCCCAGGGTTCGCGGGGACTCTCTCGCCCCGGTCCGTCGATGGCCGACCGGCACCGGCCATCGGGGCGCGGGGGAGCGCGGGACACGCGGGGAGGTGGGGTGCCGTGGGCCGGTGCTCGGCTACGGTGAGCCGATGCAGCGGCTCACCGATGAGACGGTCCTGGCAGTCGGCAGGCTGACGTTGGCCGCGGCCGAACTCGAGTACTTCCTCGCGCGGATCGTGGCGGACCAGGCAGGCGACGATCCGGCGACCGTCTTCGCGGTCCCCGGAGATTCCCTGCTGGCCGCACGCGACCTGGTCCGGTTCGCCGCCGCGGACCGCCACGACGAGTTCAGCAGGCTGCTCGACTCCGCGGAGCTGTATCTGACGCAGAGCCAGAAAGCCGTTCGGGCGCTGTGGTCGGAGCACGGCCGGGTGGACGCGGTGACGTTCGACGAGATCACCGGCCTACTGCTGCGCTGCCGGGACCGACTGCAGGAACTCTTCGACGACGTGGTTCGCGTACCCAGCGCATAGCTGCCGCCCGAGGGCGGGCGCCCGGGAGGCCCCGACGCGCACGCGGGAGATCCGCGCCGACGGGCCGCGCCGAGGTGCGCCCGCTGCCGCCCTGTGCGGTGCCCATCTTTGTGCGGCGCCGATTCCGAAAGGTCTTCCGCGCCCCGGAAAGAAACACTCCGCCCGGAAAGAAACAATGGGAAAGGGAGTGTGGCCACCCCTTTCCCTTCTAAGGGTATATCGCACCCGGGGGCTTGCGGCAAGACCCGGTCCGTGCCGCAGAATCACCCGGCCGAGGCCGCGAGCTGCGGAAACGGGGCCAGCGAAAGCGTGGGTCGCCGTCGACGTACGGCCGAATGGAAACGTCGAGCCGATGGCCGGACGCCCGGTGCGCGCGTGCGGCGCACGGCATCGCGGGCCAGGAGCCGGAACGAGAGTGGAGTTGCTGACGTGGATCGCCTGACGACCAGCGTGTTCGAACTCCCCGACCACCTCGCCGCCAAGGCCGATCCGATGCTGATCGCCGCCGACGAGCAGCACTTCGCGGCCGTCGCGGGGAGCATCGAGCGGACGAGCACCGAGCTGTCCGACCGCCTCGACGCCGAGCGCCGGGCCCCCGGTGGCAAGGGCCGGCAGGCGGTGGACCGGGACATGGAGGTCCGTCGGCTGGCCGCCCGCCTGCGGACACTGCGCCGCTTCGGCGTGGACCTGTGCCTCGGCCGCATGGTCGGCGCCGACGATCCCACGCCCGTGTACGTCGGACGGCGCGGCCTCACCGACGGGGCGGGCGGGCGGCTGCTGCTCGACTGGCGTTCCCCCGCGGCCGAGCCGTTCTTCGCGGCGACCCACGCCAACCCGATGGGCCTGGCGAGCCGCCGCAGGTACCGCTGGACGCGCGGCCGGATCACCGACTACTGGGACGAGGTGTTCACCCCGGACGCCCTTGAGGGGCACGCCGCCGCGCTCGACGACCAGTCCGCCTTCATCGCCAGCCTGGGCGCCAGCCGGTCGCCCCGGATGCGCGACGTGCTCGGCACGATCCAGGCCGACCAGGACGCCATCATCCGCGCGGGGTCGAGCGGGGCGCTCGTCGTGGACGGCGGTCCCGGCACCGGCAAGACCGTCGTCGCGCTGCACCGCACGGCGTACCTGCTCTACGCCGACCCGCGCCTCGGTCACCGCCGTGGCGGCGTGCTGTTCGTCGGGCCGCACCAGCCCTACCTGGCGTACGTCTCCGACGTGCTGCCCAGCCTGGGGGAGGAGGAGGTGCAGACCTGCACTCTGCGCGACCTCGTACCCGAGGGGGCCTCGGCGAGCGTCGAGACCGACCCGGAGGTGGCCCGCCTGAAGTCGTCGGCGGAGATGGTGAAGGCGATCGAGTCGGCCGTCAGGTTCTACGAGGAGCCGCCGAGCGCACCGATGACGGTCAGCACGGACGAGGCCGACATCCGGCTGCGCGCCGCCGACTGGGCCGAGGCGTTCGAGGCGCCGGGGCCCGGTACGCCCCACAACGAGGCGCGCGACGAGGTCTGGGAGGAGCTGCTCACGATCCTGGTGGAGAAGTACGACGGCGACGAGCCCGACGACGTGGTCCGCGCCTCGCTGCTGCGCAACCGGGAGCTGCGGACGGCGTTCAACCGGGCCTGGCCGCTGATCGAGGCGACCGACCTCGTCGGCGACCTGTGGTCGGTGCCCGCCTACCTGCGCCGGTGCGCTCCCTGGCTCAGCCCCGACGAGGTCCGCACGTTGCAGCGCCGCGACGCCGGGGTGTGGACGGTGTCCGACCTGCCGCTGTTGGACGCGGCACGGCAGCGGCTCGGCGACGCGGAGGCGTCCGGGCGCAGGCGCCGGCAGGAGGCCGTCGTCGCCGTCGAACGCGCGCGCATGGCCGCCGTCGTCGACGACCTGATCGAGGCCGACGCCTACGACGACGGCGAGGGCGTGCTGTCGAGCCTGCGCCAGCTGGACCTCCAGGACGCCCTGGTCGACGAGACCGTCCTGCCCCACGTGGAGCCGGACCTGCTCGCCGGACCGTTCGCCCACATCGTGGTGGACGAGGCCCAGGAGCTGACCGACGCCGAGTGGCAGATGCTGCTGTCGCGCTGCCCGTCGGGGAGCTTCACCATCGTCGGGGACCGCGCCCAGGCCCGGCGCGGGTTCACCGAGTCGTGGCGGGAACGGCTGGAGCGCATCGGGCTCGACCGGATCACCGTGACCTCCCTGACCGTCAACTACCGGACGCCGGAGGAGGTCATGGCGGAGGCCGAGCCCGTCATCCGGGCCGTGCTCCCCGACGCCAACGTGCCGACCTCCATCCGCGGCGGCGGCGCTCCCGTCGTACGCGGATCCGCCGCCGATCGGGACTCGATCCTCGACACCTGGCTCGCCGCCCACGCCGAGGGGACCGCCTGCGTCATCGGCGACCCCACGTTCCGGGCGACGTCCCGCGTCCGGTCGCTGACCCCGGAGCTGGTGAAGGGGCTCGAGTTCGACCTGGTCGTCCTCGTCGACCCGGAGGCGTTCGGCGCAGGCGTCGAGGGAGCGGTCGACCGCTACGTCGCGATGACCCGGGCGACCCGGCAGCTCGTCGTCCTCACCACCTCCTGACGACGCGCCCGCGGCGCGTCCCGGCACGCGGCGGGCGCCGGGACGCGCGGCGTCAGCGGAGCACCGCGGTGGGGCCGGCCGGAGCCGGCCCCCACGGTCGCGGCGAGGGCTAGAGCTGGCCGACCGAGGTGATCCGGACGACCGCCGCGCCCGCCTCGTCGGAGGCCGCGAGGTCGATCTCGGCGCTGATCCCCCAGTCGTGGTCGTCCTCGGGGTCGTCGAGGATCTGCCGGACCGTCCACCGCTCCCGGCCCTGCTCGATCATGAGCAGCGCCGGGCCGCGCGCGTCCGGCCCCACCCCGATCGAGTCGTACGCCTCGAAGTACGGCTCCAGCGCGTCGGCCCAGGCGTCCGCGTCCCAGCCCGACGCGGCGTCCAGCTCGCCGAGGTCGTACCAGCGGCGCAGCGCGGCCAGCTCGACCCGGCGGAACAGGGCGTTGCGTACCAGCACCCGGAAGGCCCGGGCGTTGCGGGTGACCGCCGGTACGCGGTCGTCCAGCGCCTCGGCCGCCTCGGCGGCGTCGGTGGGGTTGCGCAGCCGCTCCCACTCGTCGATGAGGCTGGAGTCGACCTGCCGGACCAGTTCGCCGAGCCACTCGATGAGGTCGACGAGCTCCTCGGTCTTGGCGTCCTCGGGCACCGTCTGGCGCAGCGTCTTGTACGCGTCGGCGAGGTAGCGCAGGACCAGGCCCTCCGACCGGGTCAGCCCGTAGAACTGCACGTACTCGGTGAAGGTCATCGCCCGCTCGTACATGTCCCGGACGACGGACTTGGGGGAGAGCTGGTGGTCGGCCACCCACGGGTGCCCCTGCCGGTACATCTCGTACGCCGAGTCGAGCAGCTCCGCGAGGGGCTTCGGGTGGGTCACCCCGTCGAGGAGTTCGAGGCGGGCCTCGTACTCGATGCCCTCGGCCTTCATCGCGGCGACCGCCTCGCCGCGCGCCTTGAACTGCTGCGCGGAGAGCACCTGGCGCGGGTCGTCCAGGATCGACTCGACCACCGAGAGCACGTCGAGGGCGTACGCGGGGGACTCGACGTCGAGCAGCTCGATCGTGGCCAGCGCCAGCGGCGAGAGCGGCTGGTTGAGGGCGAAGTCGAGCTGGAGGTCGACGGTGAGGCGGACCCTCCGGCCGGTCTCGTCGGGCTCGTCGAGCTGCTCGACGACCCCGCCCGCGCGCAGCGCCCGGTAGATGGCGATGGCCCGCCGGATGTGCCGGCGCTGGGCGGGGCGGTCCTCGTGGTTGTCGGTGAGCAGGTGCCGCATCGCGGCGAACGCGTCGCCGGGGCGGCCGATGACGTTGAGCAGCATCGAGTGGCTGACCTGGAAGCTGGAGGTGAGCGGCTCCGGCTCAGCTTCGACCAGGCGGTCGAAGGTGGGCCTGCCCCAGCCGATCGAGCCCTCCGGCGGCTTCTTGCGCACCACCTTGCGCCGCTTCTTCGGGTCGTCGCCGGCCTTGGCGAGCGCCTTCTCGTTGTCGATGACGTGCTCGGGGGCCTGCACGACGACCCGGCCGACGGTGTCGAAACCGGCCCGCCCGGCGCGGCCGGCGATCTGGTGGAACTCGCGGGCCTTGAGCAGCCGGGTGCGCACCCCGTCGTACTTGGACAGGCCGGTGAAGAGCACGGTGCGGATCGGCACGTTGATGCCGACGCCGAGGGTGTCGGTGCCGCAGATGACCTTGAGCAGGCCGGCCTGGGCGAGGGTCTCGACGAGGCGGCGGTACTTGGGCAGCATCCCGGCGTGGTGCACGCCGATGCCGTGCCGGACCAGCCGGGACAGGGTCTTGCCGAACCCGGAGGTGAACCGGAAGTTCCCGATCGCGGTGGCGATCATGTCCTTCTCGGCGCGGGTACAGACGTTGACGCTCATCAGCGCTTGGGCGCGTTCCAGGGCGGCGGCCTGGGTGAAGTGCACGACGTAGACGGGTGCCTGCTTCGTCTCCAGCAGCTCTTCCAGCGTCTCGTGCAGCGGCGTCATCGCGTACGAGAAGATCAGCGGGACCGGCCGCTCGGCGGAGCGGACGACGGCGGTGGGCCGGTTGGTCCGCCGCGTCAGGTCGTCGACGAAGCGGGTGGTGTCGCCCAGCGTGGCGGACATCAGGACGAACTGGGCCTGCGGCAGCTCGATGATCGGCACCTGCCACGCCCAGCCCCGGTCCGGCTCGGCGTAGAAGTGGAACTCGTCCATGACCACCTGGCCGACGTCGGCGCGCTCGCCCTCGCGCAGCGCCAGGTTGGCCAGAATCTCGGCGGTGCAGCAGATGATCGGCGCGTCGGCGTTCACGCTGGCGTCGCCGGTCAGCATGCCCACGTTGTCGGCGCCGAAGACCTCGCAGAGGGCGAAGAACTTCTCCGACACCAGCGCCTTGATCGGGGCGGTGTAGAAGGTCGTCCGGTCGTCGGCCAGGGCCGCGAAGTGCGCCGCGATCGCGACCAGGCTCTTGCCGGAGCCGGTCGGCGTATTCATGATCACGTTTGCGCCGGAGACGATCTCGATGACCGCCTCCTCCTGGTGGGGGTAGAGGTCGAGGCCGCGCTCCTTCGCCCAGCCGGCGAACGCGTCGAAGAGGGTGTCGGGGTCGGCGCTTGTCGGCAGCGCGGCGGTGAGCGTCATAGCGCGTCCATGGTGCCTGGGTCATGCCCCCGAACGCCAACCGGCTCCGCGCGCCCGAGGTGTGAGGAAGGGCCCCCTGTACAACGGAATCCGTTGACAGGGGGCCTTCCTTTCACGACCGGCGGTGGATCAGGTCGAAGATCGGGCGACCCGCCCGCAGGGCCCGGCGCTCGAACTTGGTGACCGGGCGGTGGGCGGGGCGGGGCGCGAAGCCGTCGTGCGCGTCGATTAGCCCCGGGTCGGCGTCCAGGGTCTGGCGCATCGCCTCGGCGTACTCGGCCCAGTCGGTCGCGCAGTGCAGGGTGCCGCCGGGCGCCAGCCGGGAGCGCAGCAGCGCGACGTGGGCCGGCTGGATGATCCGCCGCTTGTGGTGCCGGGACTTGGGCCAGGGGTCGGGGAAGAAGACGTGCACCGCGTCCAGCGACGCCTCCGGCAGGCCCGCGACCAGGTCCAGGGCGTCGCCCTGCGCCACCCGTACGTTGCGCAGGCCGTGCCGGTCCACCAGGTCCAGCAGGTTGGCGATCCCGGGCGTGTGCACCTCGACCGCCAGATAGTCTCGATCGGGGTCGGCGGCGGCCATCTCGGCCGTGGTGTCGCCCATCCCGGAACCGATCTCCAGCACCAGCGGGGCCCGCCGGCCGAACAGGCCGGCCAGGTCCACCGGCGTGCCGGGCCGCTCCGGCACGTGCAGGCCGTAGACCGGCCAGAGCCGGTCGAGGGCGTCCGTCTGGCGGCTGCTCATCCGGCCACGGCGCGGATGGAAGGTCCGGATCGGTCGGGCGGCGGCGGGCGCGGGGACCGCGGCGGGGGAGTCGGTGGAGGTCACAACGACCCGAGGGTACGCGACGACCACGCCGAATCGGATGTGATGTTCGCCCGGGGATGAGAGGATCCATCCCGTACGGCAGACGGGTGTCTGGTATTGCCCGGCACTGCCCCAACGCGCCGGGAGGGGGCGTCGTGTCGGTGCACCGCGGCGGTGTGGCGCTGGCGATCGTGACCGTGGTCGCCGGTCCCCTGCTCGCTGCCGCGCCGGCCCTGGCCGCCCAGCCGCCCACCGCCGTGCCCAGTGTCGCCCTGCCGCCCAGCGTCGCTCTGCCCTCCACCGCTCTGCCGGCCAACGTCGCTCTGCTGGCCCGGGCGGGCGCGCCCCAGCCGGGACCGCCGGGGCCGCGCGTCTTCGTCGAGGTCAGCCCGAGCACCGTCGAGCCCGGCTTCCTGGTGGGGATCCGGGCCAGCTGCCAGGACAACTCGGCCCCCGCCACCGTGGTCTCGGACGCCTTCGGCCGGGTGCAGGTGCAGCCGCAGCACGGCACGCTGACCGCCGCGCCGATGGTGCGGGAGCGCACCCGGCCCGGCAACTACCGGATCAAGCTGGAGTGCCGCGACGGCGAGACCGCCTCGACCATGCTCCAGGTCGTCAAGGCCGTGAAGCCCAGTCGCGGCCCGGCGACCGGGTTCGGCGGCGGCGCCGGTGGCGTCACGGGCGGGCTGCTGCTTCCGGGTGGCCTTGCGCTGATCGTGACCGGCATCGTGCTCGCGGTCCGGGCGGCGCGCCGCCCGCGTACAGCCCGACGCTGAGCCCGGTCATGGTTTCCGCACCCGCCTCGCAGTCGGCCCGGCCGCCCGGACGCCGCCCCTGGTCGGTGCCACTGGCGGTGGTGCTGGTGCTGGCCGGGGTCTTCGCCACCGGCGCGGGCCTGGGGCGCACCGCCGGGCCGTTCGACTGGGCCGCCGGCGGGGGACAGGACCGGCCGGCCCGCAGCGAGAACGGCGCGCTGACGGCCAGCCGGCCGGTGCGCCTGTCGATTCCCTCGATCGAGGTGTCCGCCCCGGTGGCCCCCGTCAGCCAGGCCCGGGACGGCTCCATCGCCGTCCCGCCGCTGGAGCGGGCCGACGAGACCGGCTGGTACGACCGGGGCCCCACCCCGGGCGAGCCGGGCCCGTCGGTCATCGTCGGGCACGTGGACACCAAGCGCGGCCCGTCGGTCTTCTACGACCTGCACAAGCTGCGCCCGGGCGACACCGTCGAGGTGGCCCGGGCGGACGGATCGGTCGTGGTGTTCCGGGTCGACTCCGTGGAGCACTTCCCCAAGGAGCGGCTGCCGGCGGAGCGGGTCTACGGCGACGAGGGCCCCGCGGGTCTGCGCCTGATCACCTGCGGCGGCGACTGGCTCGGCGGCCGGACGGGTTACGCCGACAACATCATCGCCTTCGCCACCCTGCTCTCCTCCCGCAACCCCTGAGCGCAGGCTCCCACTCACGCTCGTTGCCGGACTGGGTGCCCATGCGGCCCGGACACACCCGCCAGACAGTTGTCAACTCATCACGCTGTGTAGCAGGATGAACTGAAGGTGTGGCGGAATGTCCGGAGAGGGCGCTGGATGAACTATGCGGTGATCGAGGCGATGACTGCGGCGGGCCTCACTGCCGACAACCTCGCAGCCGAGATAGGCGTTGATCCGAAGACGGCGGCCCGGTGGGCAAACCCGGGACATATTCCGCAGTCTCGTCACCGGGCGAAGGTCGCTAATCTTCTCGGCCGCGAAGTGCTGGATCTCTGGCCAGGCATCTTGAAGCGGCGGGAACCGGTGTGGCTCCGACAGTGGGTGGACTGGGAACGCGCAGCGGTCGCGCTCAAGTGGTTCGAGCTGGCCTGGGTGCCGGGTCTGTTCCAGACCAAGGCGTACGCGCAAGCGACGTTGGCCGGTGAGCCCTTGTCCACCAGCGAGCTGGATGAGCTGGTGGAGGCGCGTCTGAATCGACAAGCCGTGCTGCACCGCGAGCGGCCACCGCTGCTGATCGCAGTCATGGACGAAGCGGTCCTCTGGCGAGCCGTCGACGGTGATCGAGAACTGATGCGCGAACAGTGCGAACACCTCGCGGCGTGCGCGCGGCTGCCTTCCGTGCAGGTATATGTGGTTCCTTCGTCCGTGGGGATGTATCCGGGTCTCGGCGGGCCGCTGATTCTCGCCGAGCTACCCGAGGGCGAACAGGTCGCCCATGTCGACAGCCAGGCGCGAGCAGAGGTCATTTCCGAGACCGTGGACGTTGCTAAGCTCGTTGTCCGGTGGGAACGAATTCGGGGCGAAGCCCTCTCGCGGGCGCAGTCACTAGACCTCATCACGAAAGCAGCAGAGCATCATGGATCTGGCCGGCGCGCAGTGGCGTAAGAGCACGAAGAGCGGAAACAACGGCGGATCGTGCGTCGAGGTCGCGGACAACCTTCGCGATCACGTGCTGGTTCGCGATACGAAGGATCGCGATGGCGCAACCCTCATTTTCGGTCGGGACGCGTGGCGCGGTTTCGTGACATTGGCGAAGGAGATCGGCCCGGTCGGCTGACTGCGGCGGCATGAACATGCCCCCGGCGAAATGCCGGGGGGATGTTCTGGTTTGTGGGCCGCCTGGGACCGTGTCGCCTCCCGCGACGGGTCAGGGGCGGGGTGGGACCTGCTGGACGACCTCAAACTCCAGCAGGCTCGCGCCGGAGGCGACCGGGGGACGCTTCTCGCCCGTCCCGGCGTGGGCGGCGCGCGACGGGCCGGCGGCCCACGCCTGGTACGCCTCTTCGCTCTCCCAGCGGGTGTACACGAAGTAGCGGTTCTCCCCGGCCACCGGGCGCAGCAGTTCGAAGCCGAGGAAGCCGGGGGAGTTCTCCACGGCCCCGGCCCGCGCGGCGAACCGCTTCTCCAGTTCCTCGCCCGCGCCGGGAGGGACGTCGATCGCGTTGATCTTCACGACTGCCATGGCTCCACCCTAGCGACGAGTCCGGGGCTCAGAACGACTCGACGGCCGGAACCAGGTCGGCGTCGACCACGATCGGCGCGTGGTCGGAGGGGCCCTTGCCCTTGCGCGCCTCCCGGTCCACGTACGCGGAGCGGACCGCCCGGGCGAACGACGCCGAGGCGTACACGAGGTCGATCCGCATGCCCTTGTTCTGGTGGAACATGCCGGCCCGGTAGTCCCAGTAGGTGAACGGGTGCGGGCCCTTCATCGGCGTGGGGACCACGTCGGCGAGCCCGAGGTCGCGCAGCGCCGCGAGGGCCGCCCGCTCCGCCGGGGTGACGTGCGTGGAGTGGGTGAACAGCGCCGGGTCCCAGACGTCGGCGTCGGTGGGCGCCACGTTGAAGTCGCCGCAGACCGCCAGCGGCAGGCCGCCGGTCAGCTCCGCCTCGACCGCGTCCCGCAGCGCCGCGAACCAGGCGAGCTTGTACGCGTAGTGCGGGTCGTCCGGGGCCCGGCCGTTCGGCACGTACACCGACCAGACCCGGACCCCGTCGCAGGTCGCCGAGATGGCCCGGGCCTCGGGATCGGGGAAGCCCGGTTCGCCGGGGAACCCCACCGTGACGTCGGCCAGGCCGACCCGGGACAGGATCGCCACCCCGTTCCACCGGCCGTCGCTGTGGCTGGCCACCGTGTAGCCCAGCTCGCCCACCTCGGCCACCGGGAAGGCGCCGTCCGGGCACTTCGTCTCCTGGAGGCAGACGACGTCGGGCCCCGTGCCCGCCAACCAGTCCAGCAGCCGGGGCAGGCGGGCCTTCACCGAGTTCACGTTCCAGGTCGCCAGGCGCATGTGACCAGCCTGCCCCATCCCCGCCCGTGTCGCCGGTTCAGCTGCCCGGGGTGTCGCCCGGGCGGGTCTGCTCGGCCAGGAACCGCTCCAGTTCGGCACCCAGCTCGTCGGCGGTGGGCAGCGGCCCGGCCTCGGCGGCCAGCAGGTTCCGCTCGCCCCGGCCGCGCGCGAACGCGTCGTACTGCTCCTCGAGGGCCTGCACCAGCTGGGCGGCGTCGTCGGTCTGGGCGACCTGCCGGTCGATCTCCACCCGGACCACCTCGGCCGCCGAACGCAGCCCGTCGCGGGGCAGTAGCAGCCCGGTGCTGCGGGACACGGAGGCGAGCAGGACCTCGGCGGCGGCCGGGTACTCCGTCTGCGCCACGTAGTGCGGCACGTGGGCGGCGAAGCCGAGGGCGTCACGGCCCAGCTCACCGAGGCGGTACTCCAGCAGGTGCCCGACGCTGCCCGGCACCTGCACCCGCTGCAACCACGGCTCGTAGCCGGCGATCAGCTCGCGGCGGGTGGCGTGTGCGGTCACCCCGGCGGGCCGGGTGTGCGGCACGGCCATCGGGATCGAGTTGAGCCCGACGGTGAGCCGGACGTCCAGTCGCGCGGAGATGCCGGCCACCGCGGCCACGAAGCGCTCCCACTGCAGGTCCGGCTCCGGGCCGGTGAGCAGCAGGAAGGGGGTCTCGTCGTCGTCGCGGAGCAGGTGCAGCTCCAGCGCCGGGGCGTCGTACGCCTCCCAGTGGTCCTCGACGAAGGTCATCACCGGGCGGCGCGAGCGGTAGTCGAAGAGCTGGTCGACGTCGAACCGCGCGATCGGGCGGGCGTCCAGGGAGGTGAGCAGCTGCTCCCTGGCCAGTCGGGTGGCGCTGCCGGCGTCGACGAAGCCGGTGAGGGTCTGGATCAGGACCGGCTGACCGAGGTCGGGCAGATCGTCGGTGAGCTCGTAGAGCTCGTGTGGGTCGAGCACCGGTGCGGACCTCCCTGGTCGTGCGTACGGGTCGCCGCGCGACGGCACCCGGTTCGGGGAACGTACCCGCCATCCTCGTGCATTCCTCGCCGCGCCCCGCCGCGGGTCGTCACCTGCCCGGTAATCGGGCGTATGCCCGCAAGCCCACCGGCGGACGAGGAACGCTGACCGTCAGGACGACCAGGCTATCGGTCGAACGGGCGAGTTTGGGGATCATGGGCCGAGCTGCGGGGGTTTGTCCGTGTTCCGGTCGCGCAGGGGCGGGCCGGGGCGACCCGGAGGTCTGACCGGTCCGCGAGGTCCGTCCCCCGGGCTGCCCGGGGCGGCAGGGGCGTCCACCCGGCCCAACCCATATCGTGAGGAAAGCCACGAGATCACCCCGGGTGATCGGTGGGTGGGCCTGCCTAGCCTCGGCTGATGCGTGACAACCGCACCCTCGACGACCAGATCGCCCCCGGTGACCCGGTTGACCGTTCGAACGATACCCCCTCGTACGTTCGGTCAGCAGCCCTCCGCGCCGCCGGGGCGTACGCCCACCTGCTGACGCGCGGGCCCGCCCGGGCCCGGATCGCCCTCGCCACCGGCGTGCTGTGCTGCCTCGGCCTGACCGCCGTCGCCCAGGGCGCGCGGGACGACTCCGCCGACCCGGCCCCCGCCGCCGCCCCCTCCGCGCTCGCCGAGCGCGCCGAGCCGGACCCGGCCTCCCGCAAGGTGGAACGCGTCGCCGCCTCCGCCAGCCCGACCCGCGCCGCCGACCCGGACACCACCACTCCGGCACCGAAGAAGACCACCCGCAAGCCGGTCGACCCCGCCCCGGTCGTCGGGCTCGACGACGCCCAGATGGAGAACGCCGAGGAGATCGTGCGGACCGGGCGCGAGATGGGGATGCCCCGGCGCGCGCTGGTCATCGCGGTCGCCACCGCGATGCAGGAGAGCAACCTCTACAACGTCGCCAGCGGGGTGCTCCCGGAGTCCCGCGAGTACCCGCACCAGGGCATCGGGTGGGACCACGACTCGGTCGGGCTGTTCCAGCAGCGCTCCAGCAGCGGCTGGGGCGAGGTCGGTGAGCTGATGGACCCGGAGTTCGCCACCCGGCAGTTCCTCTCGGCGCTGGCGCGGGTGCCGGGCTGGCAGCAGATGCGGCTCACCGACGCCGCCCAGGCGGTGCAGATCTCCGCCTACCCGGAGCACTACGCCAAGCACGAGTGGCGCGCCACCAAGGTCGTCGCGGCGTGCCTGGAGGCCGGGCAGTAGGCTTTCACCAACCACAGTGGACGGTTGCGGTTCGCGCATCCGGGGTACATGTGTTGTCGCTCCGAGGTACACATGGAACAGGCACCACCGACTGGAGGACGACATGTCACTGATGCAGCGGATCAGCACCTTCCTGCGCTCGCCCAAGGGTCAGCAGATGGTCGACCGTGGCCGTCGCGAGCTGGCCAAGCCCGGCACCCAGCAGAAGCTCCGGGGTCTCGCGGCCAAGCTCCAGAACCGCCGCTGACCCGTCACCGCCGACCTCTCCGACCCCCGGGAGACCCTGTGACCGATCCCGCGCCCGCCGACGACCAGCACGTCGCCGGAGGACCTCAGCCGCCCGCCGTGGTTCCGGCACCGACGCAGGAGGCCACCGAGGCGCCGCCGCTGAAGCTCTGGGACCGGATGCGGGAGGACCCGCAGTACGCCCCGGAGCACCTCGCCCTGGAGGCCGTACGCCGGCTGGGGCCGGAGGCGGCGCAGTGGGCCGCGCGGGCGCGGGCCGAGCAGCCCGGCGTCTCCGCCGAGGCCCTGGCGGAGCAGGCGGTACGCAAGTTCGTCAACCACGCCCGGCTCTCCGGGGCGGTATCGGGCGCGGCCGGGCTGCCGGGTGCCGTGATCGACGTGGGGATCCTGGCCTGGACGCAGGCCCGGATGGTGCTGCACGTCGCCGCCGCGTACGGGGTCGACCCGCTGCACGGCGACCGGGCCACCGACCTGCTGGTGTTGCAGAAGGTGCACAAGGCCGCCGAGAGCGCCCGGCTCGCGCTCGGGGTGGCCGCCGGCCGGGAGCGCGCCGGGGCCCTCTTCGGCAGCGGTGGGCAGAACCCGCTCGGCAAGGTCATGCTGCGCCTGGGCGTGCGACTGGCCCAGATGGCCGGGGTGCGCGCGGCGAAGCGGGTCTTCGCCAAGGTGGTGCCCGGCGCGGCGATCGTGCTCGGCACCTGGGCCAACTCGTCGGCCACCAAGGATCTCGCCGCGCGCTCCCACGCCCTCTACCGCCAGCACGGCGGACCGACCGTCCCCGGGCCCCGTCGGCCCTGACGCCGGCCGCCACCCGCCCGTCCCGCCGCCCGTCCGCCCGCCCCTGGAGGCGTGCGGTCGGCCGGCAGGGTCAGGAGCCGAGGCCCGAGGCGCGCCACGCCACGTCGGCCAGCCGGTCCTGTCCTGCGGCGTTGGGGTGGAACCAGTCCAGCGGGTTGACCAGCTCCAGGTCGAACCGCACCCGGTGCACCGCCCCGCCGTCGTGCCGGCAGCGCGAGCCGTACGCCTTGCAGGCGGCGGCGAGCTGGGCGTTGTAGTCGGCGATGCGCTCCCGCACGGCCGCCCGGCGGGCCCGGTCGAGCGGGTCCGTCGAGGTGGGATTGGCCAGCAGCGCCGGGCAGACGCCCCGCTTCCAGGCCCGTACCGCCCGCGCGTCGGTGTGCCCGACCTCCCAGAGCCGGTGCAGGTTCGGCACGCTCACCACCAGCACCCGGGCCTTCGGCCGCCCCTGCCGCAGCACCCGCAGGCCGCGGTCCACCTCGGCGCGGAACTGCTTCACCGGGGTCATCGCCTCGATGCCGCCCCGGCACACGTCGTTGGCGCCGATCAGCACGGTGACGTGATCGACGCGGTCGCGTACCGCCCGCTGGGCCTGCCCCTCCAGCGACGACGCGCGGGCCCCGGGGCTGGCGTGGTTGTAGGCCTTGCCCCGGATCGCCGGGTTCCGGTCGAGCAGCCGCCGGTAGAGACTGTCGACGCGCAGCCCGTCGCCGGTGGACCAGGAGTTGCGCTCGCACGAGACGAGCACCAGGCAGGAGCCGAAGCCGGTGCTGATCGAGTCGCCGAGGGCCGCGATGCCGCCGGGCGAGCCGGGCGACGGCGTCTCCCGTGGCGGGCGGGAGCCGGGCTTCCCACCGCCCTCGCAGGCGAGCGCGACCAGCGCCAGCAGACAGGCGGCCACGGTGACCCAGCGTCGAGGCATACCATCCCCAGTCCCGCACGGAGAGCGACAGCGCGGTAACTCTAAGCGCGGCCCCGGCGGGGCAACCCGCCGCTGTCGACAATGCGGCAGACGGCTGTTCCGGCGCGGCTTCGCATGCTAGCGGATCGATACGTCGAGCGGGGGCCAGCGAGGCGGACGGGGTCAGCGCGCCAGGTGGAGGCCGGTGGGCCGGGCGGGGGTCAGCGCGCCAGGCGGGGGTCGGCGCGCCAGGGCGCGGGCTGGCCGTGCAGCCACCAGTGCAGGGTCCGGGTGATCCGGGGCAGCACCAGGTAGGTCATCAGCGGGGTCAGCGTGAGGGTCATCATCAGCACCCGGGCGGCCAGCGGCACGTCCGGGAGGAAACGGCTGGTGAGCAGCGTCGCGGTCAGGCTGAGCGGGAAGAACGCCAGCCAGATCGTCACCGCCTGCTTCCAGCGCGGTGGGGAGGGCGGCGGGACCGTCGGCTCGGCGCTGACCGGCACGGTCCGCGCCACGTGCTCCGGCGGCGGGTCGAACCAGCCCTCGACGCCGGTACGCCGCTGGACCCGCGTGTGCTCGACGATGCCCTGCGCCGAGGAGAGCCACCAGTGCCGCTGCGGGGACTCCTCCCAGCGGCGCAGCGTGTCGTGGTCGGCGAAGCGGTAGATGATGTGCCACTCCCCGGAGCCGGGCGCGCTGCGTACCCAGCCGGACCCGAGGAACCCCGGGAACGCCTCGGCCAGCGCCGTGCCGGCCCGCATCCAGGCCACCATCTCGCTGGTCCGGGCGGGGTCGGTGCGCCGGGCGACGGCGACGGTCACCGGCAGCGCGTGGGTCATCGTCATACCGGCCATCCTCTCCGCTCGGAGCCGGTTCGACAGGCTCACGGGCCGCCGGTGTAACGCACCCCACCAGCGGGGTGACGCGGCCCACCGCGAGGGCCGACGCGGCAGGACCGGCGGGGCCGGCGCGGTCCGACGCGAGGGCCGACGTGGCAGGACATGCGGGGCCGGCGCGGTTCACCGGCGGGGTGGCGGCCGGCCAACCCGCGCGGGGGACGAGGGGGAGCCCGGGGCCCACCCGCCGGGCGGTTAACCGGGTCGATCGGGGGTAGGTCGGTGAGATGACGAGATCGCAGCCCCGGCGCGCCCGTGGCACGGTCGGCCACGCCTACAGCGCGCTCAACATGCGGCTCCTGCTCGCCGGGTTCGGTCTGGTCACCATGACCGTCTTCGCGGTGCTGGCGTTCAACGCCGACCTGGTGTGGCTCGGGGTCCTCTGCGTGGTCTTCGCGGTGGTCGCCGTGGTCGACCTGATCATCATCCAGCGGCGCCGCGCCGCCCGCCGCCGGGAGGAACCGGGAGCCCGCCACTCACTCTTCGAGTGACAGGAGTACGAGATGCCCATCGCGAGCACCAATCCCGCCACGGGACAGACGCTCAAGTCCTACGACCCGATGTCGCCGGAGCAGATCGACGCCGCGATCGAGCGGGCCGACCTGGCGTACCGCCAGCTGCGTGGCACCACCGTCGACCAGCGCGGGCGCTGGCTGAACGCGGCGGCCGACCTGCTGGAGGCCGAGCGCGACGAGATCGCCCGGCTGATGACCACCGAGATGGGCAAGACGTACGCCTCGGCCCAGGCGGAGGTCACCAAGTGCGCCGCCGCCTGCCGCTTCTACGCGGCGAAGGCGGCCGAGTTCCTCGCCGACGAGCCCGCCGACGCGGGAGCGGTCAAGGCCACCCGCGCCTTCGTCCGCTACCAGCCGATCGGGCCGGTGCTCGCGGTGATGCCCTGGAACTTCCCGCTGTGGCAGGTGCTGCGCTTCGCCGCGCCGGCCCTGATGGCCGGCAACACCGGCCTGCTCAAGCACGCCTCCAACGTGCCGCAGACCGCGCTGCTGCTGGAGGACCTGTTCCGGCGCGCCGGCTTCCCCGAGGGGGCGTTCACCACCCTGCTGGTCGGCTCCGCCGAGGTCGACCGGGTGCTCAGCGACCCGCGCGTGCGCGCGGCGACGCTGACGGGCAGCGAGGGCGCCGGCCGGTCGATCGCCCAGATCGCCGGCCGGGAGCTGAAGAAGACCGTGCTGGAGCTCGGCGGCAGCGACCCGTTCGTGGTGATGCCGTCGGCGGACCTGGACCGGGCCGCCG
The DNA here is from genome assembly GCF_049847285.1 of Micromonospora sp. DT62. Lineage (NCBI taxonomy): Bacteria > Bacillati > Actinomycetota > Actinomycetes > Micromonosporales > Micromonosporaceae > Micromonospora > Micromonospora sp. DT62. Next base: position 19,807 of record NZ_JBNCOB010000001.1, on the reverse strand, counting down.
AGGTCGCCACCACCGCCCGCTGCCAGAACAACGGCCAGTCCTGCATCGCCGCCAAGCGGTTCGTCGTGCACGCCGACGTCTTCGACGCCTTCGCCGAGAGGTTCGCCGCGAACATGTCGGCCCTGCGGGTCGGCGACCCGATGGACCCCGACACCGACGTCGGCCCGCTGGCCAGCGAGGGCGGGCGCGACGAGATCCACGCCCAGGTGCGGGACGCGATCGACAAGGGCGCCACCGTGCTCTGCGGCGGCGAGCCGCCCGCCGGCCCCGGTTGGTTCTACCCGCCGACCGTCGTCACCGACCTGAGGCCGGAGATGCGGATGTGGTCCGAGGAGGTCTTCGGGCCGGTCGCGGGCCTCTACCGGGTGTCGTCGTACGAGGAGGCGATCGAGGTGGCGAACGGCACCTCCTTCGGCCTGGGGTCCAACGCCTGGACCCGGGACCCGGAGGAGCAGGAGCGCTTCGCCGTCGACCTCGACGCCGGGAACGTCTTCGTCAACGGGATGACCACGTCCTACCCGGAACTGCCCTTCGGCGGGGTGAAGAACTCCGGCTACGGCCGCGAGCTCTCCGCGCTCGGCATGCGGGAGTTCTGCAACACCAAGACCGTCTGGGTGGGCGAGGGGGCCGCCTCGGCCGGCGCCGGGGCGCACGCGGAGTAGCCCCGCCCGGCTCCGTCGGCGTAGCCGGACGCCGTCGTGGGTACGGAGTGACGCCATGACGGTGTTCGGCTTCCACGCGTCCCACGAGCAGATCCATCCCCGCGCCCTGCTGGAGGCGGTGATCCACGCCGAGCGGGCCGGCTTCGACGCCGCCATGTCCTCGGACCACTTCGCGCCCTGGAGCGAGCGGCAGGGCCAGTCCGGCTTCGCCTGGTCCTGGCTCGGCGCCGCGCTCCAGGCGACCGACCTGCCGTTCGGGGTGGTCAACGCCCCCGGGCAGCGCTACCACCCGGCGATCATCGCCCAGGCGATCGGCACCCTCGGCGCGATGTACCCGGGCCGGTTCTGGGCCGCCCTCGGCACCGGCGAGGCGAGCAACGAGCACATCACCGGCGACGACTGGCCGCGCAAGGACGTCCGCACCGCCCGGCTGCGCGAGTGCGTGGACGTGATCCGCGCGCTGCTGGCCGGCGAGGAGGTCAGCCACGACGGCCTGGTCCGGGTGGACCGCGCGAAGCTGTGGACCCGGCCGGAGCAGCCGCCGGCGCTCATCGGGGCGGCGGTCAGCGTGGCCACCGCCCGCTGGTGCGCCGAGTGGGCGGACGGGCTGATCACCGTGAACGCCCCGACCGCGCACCTGCGGGAGATGATCGACGCGTACCGGGACGCCGGCGGGCGCGGCCCGCTGCACCTCCAGGTGCACGTGAGCTGGGCGCCGGAGCAGGCCGAGGCCGAGCGGCTCGCGTACGACCAGTGGCGCAGCAACGTCTTCGCGCCGCCGGTCTGCTGGGACCTGGAGACCCCGGAGCACTTCGACGTGGTCTCGCAGGACGTGCCGATGGAGAAGGTCCACGACGTCGTGAACGTCTCCGCCGACCTCGGCCGGCACGTCGGCTGGCTGGAGGAGTACCTGGAGCTGGGCTTCGACCAGATCGCCCTGCACCACGTCGGGCAGGAGCAGCGGGACTTCATCGACGCGTTCGGCGCCGAGGTGCTGCCGAAGCTGCGCAGCGCCGGCTGAGCGGTGCTGGGCTGAGCGGTGCTGGGCTGAGCCGCGCCGGCCCGGGTCAGGGCAGGCGGCGGACGAGGACTTGCCCGGGCCACGGGTCGCGGCCGGGGCGCTCGACCGTGAACGGGTCGGTGGCGGTGAAGCCCTGCCGCTCGTACCACCGGACCAGCGCGCCGTCGTCGCCCGCGTAGCAGTCCACCCGCAGCAGGCCGAGCCCGCGCTCCCGGGCCAGCTCCGCGGCGTGCGCCAGCAGCCGGCCGCCGACGCCCGACCCGGCGTGCGCGCGGTCGGTGACCAGCAGGTTCACGTACAGCTCGGGTTCGGTGGCAGGTGGCACGTACTCGGTCGCCGTCCCGACCACCAGTGCGCCGACCGGCCGGTCGCCGAGCGTCGCCAGCCACAGCCCGCCGCCGCTCGCCCAGGCCTCGGCCTGCGCGATCCGTCGCGGGTCGGTCGAGGCCGCTTCGGTGCCCCACTGGCCGGTGCGGCCCCGCGCCGTCAGCCAGGCAATGGCGTCGTCGAACAGCCGCAGCACGGCGGGCACGTCGGTGGGACCGCCGGGCCGCAGATCGGGGCTTCGCTGGTCGGTCATGACGGACATGTTGCTACAACCAGGCGCCTCGGTGTGCCCGGCCGGGGCGGCGGTCTCCCCGCGCTCGTGCTGTCGAGCTGATGTCGTAGACGATGCACCGCTCCGGGCGGCAGCTACGCCGGGAGGTCAGGGCGTCCCGCCCGAGTCGCCGGAGCTGGCGGTGCCCATCGTGCTGGGATCCCCGCCGTACCCTTCGCCGCGGAGGCTGCCCCGCCCACGGCGCCGGCCGTCCCGGCGGGATTGCCGGATCGCCTTGCGCGCCGCCGTCAACGCCGCGTCCCGCCCGCCGGGCGGCGACGCCCGCCCCCTCCGCAGCGCCAGCACGACCAGGGTGACGGCGACGGCCGTCACCGCGATCCCGGCCAGGATCCACCCCGTCGCATCCATGGCCATGATGGTAGGCGGGCTCCGCCAGGCATCGATGCGGTCTGATCGTGGTCAGGGTGCCGCCGGGCCCCGGCCCCCGGCGAGCGCGGCGATTTTCTCCGTCGCCAGGCAGGAGGTCAGGCAGCGTTCCTTGGCGTCGCTGGTCATCCTGGCGGTCCAGTCCGTGAAGCCGCCGTCGCCGAGTTCGACCTCGTCGGCGCCGTCGCCGGCGGTGATCCGCAGCGCCGCGTCGACGTAGTAGCCCCGGCCGCGCCGGCGCTCCGGCTCGTCCACCAGCGGTACGCCCGCGGGGCCCAGCGCCGGCCGGACGGTGTCGGCGATCCGTTCGCCGACGACGGGGCTGTCCAGCACGGTCAGGCGCACCCGGGCCGCCGCCGACGGCGGCAGCAGGGTGGCGAGCACCGTGCGCCAGTACGCGAGGTGCTGGGTGAGCAGCCGCGCCTCGGTGCGCCCCGAGCCGGTGTCGCGGGCGCTGGAGACCAGCGTGAAGAGGCGGAAGTGCGCCGACCAGGTCGGCCCGAAGTCCTGCGCCCGCAGCACCCGGTGGCAGGCGGCCAGGTGCACGGTGCCGTCGGCTGGCTGTTCCTGGCGGCGTACCGCGGCCTCGATCGCGAGCGCGTTGGTGGGGTCGCTGAGCACCTCGGTGGCGCGAAAGGTGGTGACGATGCGGTTCTGGCTCATCGGCGTGACGACCGAGCAGGTGCCGAGCGGCGCGACGGGGGAGAGGTCGACGCCGGCGAACTCCGCCGGGAGCAGTTCCCACAGGCGGGCCTCGACGGCGGCCAGCGCGCGGGGGTCGGCCGCCGCCGGCCGGGTGAAGCGGTCCGTGCGCCAGCGGCGGACCAGGTCCGCGGGGCGGACCGCCGCCGCCCGGTCCCGGGCCACCGCCAGCAGCAGCGTGCGCAGGTCCGCCGGGCTCAGGCCGGCCAGGGCACTCCGGGTGCCGTCGGGCAGTCGCGACCAGACCCGCCGCTGCGCGTCGTCCATGCCGGCCACCCTGTCGTACGCCCCGCCCGCCGTCCACCGGATTTGGCGGCTGCCGGCCGCACGGCCCGCGTCGCGGCCGGACCCGGTGGTGGCCTCCCCCGGGGACCGGAGGAGGCCACCCATGCGGGCGGCGCGCTCGTCACCTGGGACGATCCGGGCCGGTGCGGTCGAGGCGACGGATCGCCGGGGCGCACCGGACCACGGGTCGGTCAGGAGAGCGCGCAGGCCGCGCCGTTGACGGTGATCAGGCCGGGTGCCGGGTTGGCGCCGCCGCCGGTCACCGCGTTGAAGCCGAAGGTGACGGTGCCGCCCGGGGCGATCCTGGCGTTGTACGACTCGTTCTTCGCGGTGACCGTGGCCCCCGCCTGGGTCGCCTTCGCCAGCCAGGCCTCGCGTACCTTCTGGTCGCCGGTGAAGGCGAAGCGGGCCGCCCAGCCGTCGATCGCGCTGGTGCCGGTGTTGCGGATGGTCACCTGGGCGGTGAACCCGGTGCCGCCCTGCCAGGTGCCGTAGTTGGTGTACGTGGCGGAGCAGGTGGGCGCCGGCACCGCCTTCGAGTCGCCCTGGTCGGCCAGGAACGAGGCGATCCAGGCCAGCGCCGAGTTCCAGTTGATGGCCACCTCGTTGGTCGCGTACGAGTTGATGTCGTCGACGTAGCAGAACATCGGCTTGCAGCCGGCGAGCAGCTTGGCGGCGAACGGGTCCTGGAGCGCGGCGTTCGGGCCGCCGGCCAGCGAGCCGGCGGGCGGCTTCGGCAGGTCGGGGTCGAGCTGGTGGCCGAAGATCCGGCTGTGCTGGTTCTCGGCCGCGTGCTCGCCCCACCCGGTCACGTACGAGATGTTCAGGGCGTTGCGGCCGAGGACGTAGTCCATCGCCTGCACCGCGCCGTCGCGGTACTTCGCGTCCCGGGTCAGGTCGAAGGCGGTGGCCAGCACGATCGCGTTGTTGATGAGGTTGCTGTTGCCGCCCCAGAAGTAGCTGTCCGGGTCGCCGGGCATCGGCAGCCCGTACGCCTGCCGGCCCGCCTCGGCGAGGTGGGCGTCGGCGGCGGCGGTGACCGAGGCGCGTACGCGGGCCAGGTCGGCGGCCGGCAGCCCGTTCGGCACGGTGGCCAGGTCGAGCCGGCCCAGCGCGGCGACGCCCTGCCAGCCGAAGCCGCGCGGGTCGAACACGTTCCCGGTGTGGTGCGGCGACGCGGTCAGGTCCGCCAGGTACGGCTGCTCCCCGGTGGTCAGGAAGAGCTCGGCGGCGGCCCAGTAGAACTCGTCGGTGACGTTCGTGTCGTCGTACGCGCCGCCGCCGGTGCTGTCGGCGGGGCTGGCGTACCGCGTCGGGTTGGCCCTGGCGGCGGCGTAGGCCGTCTTCGCCGCCGTGCCGCAGCGCGTCGCGAAGGCCGCGTCGTAGGGGGCGAAGAGCCGCGCGCACTGGGCGGCGACGGCGGCCAGGTTGAGGGTGGCGGCGGTCGACGGCGGGTGCAGCTCGCGCTGCTCGGGGTCGTCGTGCGGGGCGAGGGGCAGCCCGGTCCAGTTCCGGTCGTGGATCTTGTGGTGGGCCATCCCGGCGAGCGGCTTGCCGGCCGGCACCTGCATGCGCAGCAGGAACTCCAGCTCCCAGCGGGCCTCGTCGAGCACGTCCGGTACGCCGTTGCCGCGCTCGGGCACCCGCAGCGTGCTGTCGCCGAGGGCCGCGCCGTGCCCGGCGGTGGCGGCCGTGCGGGTCCGCTCGAAGGTGTTCAGCAGCTGGTAGGTGGCGATGCCGCCGTTGACCACGTACTTGCCGTGGTCGCCGGCGTCGTACCAGCCGCCGCGCACGTCGAGGGAGTAGTCGCAGACGCCCGGCTGGCAGGGCACGGAGGTGTCGCCCTTGTTGGGCGCCACGTCGAGGTGCCCGGCCGGGCGGGCGTACTCCGCGCCGATCAGGTCGCCGTCGATGGCGATGCCGCTGCGCTGGGCGTAGAAGAACTGGAGGGAGTCGGCGCGCAGCCGGTCGTAGAGGGTGCCGGAGATGTCGAAGGGGTGGCTGGTCTCGCCGTCGACGGTCAGGGTCAGCCCCGCCCCCGGGGTCCGGTACGACGAGAAGTCGAGCGTCTGCACGTTCTGCCCGGAGGCGGCGTCGACGCCGCGCGGGGTGGTGCTGCCGCTGGCCAGGACGGTGCCGGCGGCGGAGCGGAGCTGCCAGGGCAGGGCGTCGGTCGCCGACGTGACCACGGTGGCGTTCTTCGGCCCGCCGGGCAGGTAGCCGATCTGGTTGACCCGCACCCGTGGCCCGGTGTCGGGCACGTACGGCGCGGGCGGGTCGCCGCCGCGCAGCGAGACGTCGTCGAGGCAGACGGTCTGCTCGGCCGCGCTGCCGCCGACCTGGAAGATCAGTTGGGCGGCCGGGTTGCCCTCGGGCACCGTGAACGTCTTCTCGAAGCGCTGGGCGGTGCCGCCAGCGGTGGCGTCGACGCTGGCGTACGTGGTGTAGGGGGTGGTGCCCAGTTGCAGGACGGCCTTGACGGCGGCGCCGGGGGTGGCGGAGACGTCGAAGCCGAGCGTGTACTCGGCCCCGGCGACCAGCGGCACGCCGTCCTGGCCGATGCCGGCGTCCCACGGGTTGGCCAGGCCGCCGGGCACGGTGGCGCAGAGCCGGCCGTCAGTGACCGCGAGCGGGCCGGTGCCGTAGGAGAACCAGGGGGACACGCCGGCGCTGAAGTCGCCGTTGTCGATCTGCTCGGGGGCGTCGGGGGGCGGTTCGGCGTGGGCGGTGCCGGCGGTGGCTCCGGTCAGGGCGAGGGCGGTCGCGGTCGCGAGCAGCGCGAGGCGACGTCGGGATGGCGTCACGGGTGTCCTTCCGGACGACTACGGGGACGGGGATGGCGATGGTGACCTGGGAGCGCTCCCAGGTCCTGTCGATGGTTCCAGTGCCTCCGCACCCTGTCAATCGATCCGGCTGGATGGCGTGAATCCGCCCGACGGGCCCCGGGGACAGTGAGATTCGCCGCGCGACGCGCCGAGGTCCTGATCTCCTAGAGACAACTGAGCCCTCCGCCTGGCAGGCTGCCACCCATGACCCTGAAGCTGCGCTCCGTGGGAACGAGCGACCGTGGGCTGATCCGCAGCGGAAACCAGGACGCCCTGCACGCCGGCACCTGGCTCGTCGCCGTCGCCGACGGCATGGGCGGCATGGCGGCTGGCGACCTGGCCAGCGCGATCGCCATCGACGCGGTCGCTCCGCTGGACGTGGAGACCCCGGAGCACGCGCTGGTGGCCGCACTGCAGAGCGGCATCCAGCTCGCCACCGAGCGGATCCACCAGGCGGTCGCCGAGGATCCGGAGCGGCAGGGCATGGGCACCACGCTGACCGCCCTGCTCTTCGCCCGGACGGGCAGCTGCCTGGCCCTCGCCCACGTCGGCGACTCCCGCGCCTACCTGTTCCGCGAAGGCGTGCTCAAGCAGATCACCCGCGACGACACGTTCGTGCAGATGCTCGTCGACCAGGGGGTGATCACCGCCGACCAGGCCAGCAGCCACCCCCGCCGGGCCGTGGTCACCCAGGCGTTGCAGGGCGAGGAGGTCTCCCCGGCGTACGCGACGATGGTGCCGTGGGCCGGGGACCGCTGGCTGCTGTGCAGCGACGGGCTGTCCAACGTCGTCCGCCCGGACACTCTCGCCGAGGTGCTCGCGGAGCACCCCGACCGCGCGGACTGCGCCCGCCGGCTCATCGACCTGGCGCTGCGCGCCGGCGGGCCGGACAACGTCACGGTGGTCGTCGCCGACGTCGTGCAGGAGTGAGCCCGGTCAGCGCCGGCGCGGGGTGACGCGCCGGGTGGGCGGGGCCGTGGTCGGGTCCTCCGGCCACGGGTGGCGCGGGTAGCGCCCGCGCAGCTCCCCGCGTACCTGCGGATAGCCGGTGCGCCAGAAGGAGGCGAGGTCGGCGGTGACCGCCACCGGCCGCCCGGCGGGCGAGAGCAGGTGCAGCAGCACCGGCACCCGGCCGTCGGCGATCCGCGGCGCGTCCCGCCAGCCGAAGGTCTCCTGGAGCTTCACCGCGAGCACCGGCGCCGCCGGGTCGGCGTAGTCGAGCCGGATCCGCGACCCGCTCGGCACCGCGATCCGCTCCGGCGCCACCTCGTCCAGCCGGGCCGCCAGCGCCCACGGCAGCAGCCGGCGCAGCGCCCCGGCCACGTCGAGGCGGGCCAGGTCGGCGCGGCGGCGGGCGCGGGCCAGCTCCGGGCCCAGCCAGGCGGGCGCGTCGGCGAGCAGCGCCTCGTCGCCCACGTCGGGCCAGTCGCCGCCGAGCGACTGCCGGCAGAACGCCAGCCGCTCGCGCAGCGCCCGCGCCGCCGGGGTCCAGGTCAGCAGACCGAGGCCGGTACGACGCAGGCCGGTCAGCAGGGCCCGCGCCACCTCCGCCGGGTCGGGCCGGGCGAGCGGCCGCTCGACCAGCTCGATCGCGCCCAGCCGCAGCACCTCCCGGGCCACCACGTCCTCGCCGGCCCAGCCGACCTCCCGCTCGGTGCGCAGCAGCGGCCCGCCCGCCTCCCGGGCGGTCGCCTCGTCGAGCGGGGTGGCCAGCCGCACCCGGGCGGTCGGCGCGCCGGGGCGGCGGTCCGCCACCGCGACCGCCAGCCAGTCGGCGCCGGCCAGCCCCGACCCGGGCGCCAGCTCCGCCGCGGTCCCGCCGCTCATCAGGTACGCCGAGCCGCCCGGCCGCCGCACCCGGGCCAGCCGCTCCGGGTGGGCCAGCCCGACCAGCAGCCCGGCGGCCAGGTCGTCGGTCAACCGGCCCCGGTCAGGCCGTCCCGCCGGGGCGTCGGGCAGGGCGGCGCGCAGTCGGCGTACCTCCGAACGCCAGCGGGCGGTGGCACCCGGGTCCGCGCCCGCGCGCAGCCGGCGCCACGCGGCGGTCAGGTCGTCGCCCGGCCCGGCGGCGGTGTCCTCGGCGAGCAGCGCCACGACCTCCGCCGCCCGGTCCGCCCCCACCCGGGCGGCCCCGTCGAGCAGCGCCCGGGCCAGCCGGGGGTGCGCCCCGACCGCAGCGATCGCCCGGCCCCGGTCGGTGATCCGCCCGGCGGCGTCGAGCGCGCCGATGGTGGTGAGGGTGTCGCGGGCCACCGCCATCGACGCCGCCGGGGGCAGGTCGGGCAGGGCCAGCCCGGCGCCGTCCGGCGAGCCCCAGGCGGCCAGCTCCAGGGCGAAACCGGTCAGGTCGGCGGTCGCGATCTCCGGCTCCGGCTGCGCGGCCAGCCGCTCGTGGGTCGCCGCCGACCAGCAGCGGTAGACGTGCCCGGGCGCCTCCCGGCCCGCGCGGCCGGCCCGCTGGGTGGCCGCCGCCCGGGACACGCCGACGGTGACCAGGGCGCCCAGGCCACGGGCCAGGTCCATCCGGGCGACCCGGGACAGCCCGGCGTCCACCACCACCCGGACGCCCGGCACGGTCAGGCTGCTCTCCGCCACCGCCGTCGCCAGCACCACCCGCCGCCGGTCGGCCGGGCGCAGCGCCGCGTCCTGGTCGGCGCCGCGCTGCCGGCCGTGCAGCGGCAGGACGGCGACCGCGTCGCGCAGGTCCGCCAGCCGGCCCGCGACGGCACCGATCTCGCCGGCCCCGGGCAGGAAGACCAGCACGTCACCGTCGCACTCGCGCAGGGCCCGGCGCACCGTCGCCGCGACGTGGTCGAGCAGGCCCCGGTCGACCGGGCCGGCCCCCGGCGCGGCCACCGGCCGGGGTGGCGGCGCCCAGATCCGGGTCACCGGGTGCAGGGCCGAGGACGCCCGGACGATCGGCGCGGGAGCGGCCCCGCCACCGAGCAGCGCGGCGAAGCGGTCCGCCTCGGGGGTGGCCGACATCGCCAGCAGCCAGAGGTCGGGGCGCAGCGCGGCCCGGGCCTCCACCGCGAACGCGAGCGCCAGGTCGGCGTCGAGCTGCCGCTCGTGGCACTCGTCGAGCAGCACGGCGCCGGTGCCGGCCAGCTCGGGATCGCGGTGCAGCCGCCGCACCAGCAGCCCGGTGGTGACCACCTCGACGCGGGTCCGCGGTCCGCTGCGGCGCTCGCCGCGCACGGCGTACCCGATCCGCTCGCCGAGCGGCTCGCCGAGCAGCGCGGCCATCCGGCGCGCCGCCGCGCGGGCCGCCACCCGGCGCGGCTGGGCGACCAGCACGCGACCGGTGACCTCGTCGGCCACGGCCAGCGGGGCGAGGGTCGTCTTGCCGGTGCCGGGCGGGGCGACCAGCACCCCGGCGCCGGCGCCGCGCAGCGCCGCGACCAGTTCCGGCAGCACCGGGCGCACGGGCAGGTCGAGGGGCACGTCGGAGAGCACGGCCCAGTCTCGCACCGCCCGGGGAGCGGCTCAGTCGGGGCGTACCCCGTCGACGCCGGTGACGAAGGCGCGCCAGGCCGACGCCGGGAAGGCCAGCACGGGGCCGGGCCGGTCCTTGCTGTCCCGGACGGCGATCCGGTCCCCGGCGGCGGCGACCTCCACGCAGTTGCCGTTGCCCACGCTGCGGCTGCTGGTGCGCCACTGGGCGCGGGTCAGGTCGAGCGCGCTCATCGCGGTACCCCCGTCTGTGCCGGCGCGCCGCGTCAACGGTCACGCAAAGTGACGAGAAGCTTCCGTCAGGCGGGTCAGGGACGCCTCCGGGCCGAGTGCCATGCGGCACATCTCCTCGTGCACAAGGCTATACCCGCGCACCTGTCCGGCCTCCTCCAGAGCCAGCCCCATCGTGAGGTTTTCCAGGTAAACCACGGCCGCGTCGGCGGTGTCGGCGAACGTCAGCACGACGTACGGCGCGTTCATCGCCGGGTGGCCGCCTGCGGAGAACGGAAGTACCTGGAGAGTCACGTTCGGTAGTTGAGAGACCTTCGCGAGATGGGCCATCTGGTCGGCCATCACGGCGTTGCCGCCGACCGGGCGGCAGAGCACCGCCTCGTTGAGCACCACGGACAACTCGACCGGATTGTCGCGGTGCAGCACGTTCTGCCGATGCAGCCGCGCGGCGACCTTGCGCTCGATCCCGTCCTCGCCCGCGGTGCGCCGGAAGACCTCCCGCGCGTACGCCTCGGTCTGCAACAGCCCGGGCACCGCCTCGACCTCGTACGTGCGCAGGCTCGCCGCCTCCGCCTCCAGCCCGACGTAGAACTCGAACCACTCCGGCAGGACGTCGCTGTACTTCTGCCACCAGCCGCGCTGCTGCGCTCCGCGGGCGATCTCGATGAGCGCCTCGGCGTCGGCCCCGGTCACCTCGTACAGCGCCAGCGCGGCCCGGACGTCGCGCGGCTTGATGCCGATCTGGGCGTTCTCGATGCGGGACAGGTTGCTCTTGGACATGTCCAGTTGCCGGGCGGCGACGTCCAGGGTCATGCCCGCGCGTTCGCGCAACTGGCGGAGTTCCCGGGCGATGCGGCGGCGGCGGACGGTGGGGCTCGCGGTCACCCTCCGAGTCTGTCACGGCAAGATCCGCAGGTGGGCCCAGCACGGAGTGCAACTTCCATAAACGGGAGTTGCGTTGCAGTCACGGCCGGTGCATCCTTGCCCGGTTGCGAACACTGTGGACAACCCGTGCGGGAGGACCGGTTGCTCATCGCCGACGAGTTCTTCCTGATCACCCACAACGACAGTCGGGGCAAGGCGAAGCTGCACCCGACGGCGACCGGCCTCGGCCTCGCCGGCGGGCTGCTCGGTGAACTTGTCCTTCGTGGACACGTCACCGTCTCCGCCGGGCTCGTCACGGTGCTCGACCGTCGCCCGCCGGCGGACGCACTGGCGCACACCGTGCTCGACCAGCTGATCGGCGAGACGCAGCAGCACCCGGTGCGTACCTGGCTGAGCTTCCTGGCGCAGACCGCCACCTCCTCGGTGGGCGAGCGGCTGGTCAGAGCGGGAGTGCTGCGCCGGCAGGAGAACCGGCGGCTGCTGCGCACCACCGTCAGCTACCTGCCGATCGACCTCAACGCGGTGGCCTGGCCGGCCACCCGGCTGCGCGCCCTGCTCGACCGGCCGGAACCGCCGAGCGTGCCCGACGGGACGCTGCTGGGGCTGGTCGTCGCCGCCGGGCTGAGCCGCGAGGTGCTGTGGAGCGCCGGCCCCCGGGCGCACCACCGGCTGGGCGTGCTCGTCCCGGCACTGCCCCCGCCGCTGCGGGAACTCGTGGCGCACACCGAGGCCGCCGTCGGCGCCGCCGTGCTGCGCGGCGTCGGCTGACGCCCTCCACCCTTCCCTCCCCTCGAACCGGAGTCCGCGTATGTCGACACCAACGCTCGACCGACCGAGCAACGTCTCCGAGGCCCTGGCCCGTGGCCGGCTCGGCGTGCCGTCGGTGATCTTCTTCGTCCTCTCCGCCGCCGCCCCGCTGACCGTCGTGGCCGGCGTCGTCACCACCGGCTACGGGGTCGTCGGGGTGCTCGGCATCCCGCTGGCCTTCCTGACGGTGGCCGCGGTGCTCGCCCTCTTCTCCATCGGGTACGTGGCGATGGCCCGGCGGATGGCCAACGCCGGCGCGTTCTACGCCTACGTCGCCCGTGGGCTGGGCCGCCCGGCCGGCGTCGGCGCCGCCTGGGTGGCGCTGATCGCGTACAACGCCCTCCAGGTGGGGCTCTACGGCACCATCGGCGCCGCCGCGGAACCGGTACTGGGCCGCCTGTTCGGGGTGGCCCCGGCGTGGTGGGTCGTGGCGCTGGTCGCCTGGGCGACGGTCGGCGTGCTCGGTCTGCTCCGTATCGACCTGAACGGCCTGGTGCTGGCGGCGCTGCTGGTCGCCGAGATGGTGGTGATCGTGGTCTTCGACCTCGGGCAGCTGACCCACCCGGCCGGCGGGGACGTCAGCTTCGCCGCGCTGTCACCGGAGAACCTCGTCGTGCCCGGCGCCGGCGCGGTGCTGGTGCTGGCCATCCTGGGCTTCGTGGGCTTCGAGTCCGCCGTGGTGTTCAGCGAGGAGAGCAAGGACCCGCGCCGGACGGTGCGGTTGGCCACCTATCTCTCCATCGCCATCATCGCGGGGATCTACGCGCTGTCGTCGTGGAGCATGACCGTCGCCGTCGGGCCGGACCGGATCGCCGCCGAGGCGGGCGAGCAGAGCATCGGACTCATCTTCAACCTGGCCGAGGCGCACCTCGGGGGCACCGCCGTCACCATCGGCCAGGCGCTCTTCCTGACCTCGGTGCTCGCCGCGATGATCTCCTTCCACAACACCACCGCCCGGTACACGTTCGCGCTCGGCCGGGAGCGGGTGCTGCCGGCCGTGTTCGGGCAGACCTCGCCGCGCACCGGCTCGCCCCGGGCCGCCTCCCTCGCACAGAGCGCGCTCGGCCTCGTGGTGATCCTGCTCTACGCGCTCAACGGCTGGGACCCGGTGGTGCAGTTGTTCTACTGGGTCGGCACCGCCGGGGGCTTCGGGGTGCTGCTGCTGATCGCCACCACCTCGGTCGCGGTGATCGCCTTCTTCGCCCGCAACGGGGTGGACGAGACGCTGTGGCGGCGCGCGGTCGCCCCCGGCCTCGCCGCCGTGGCCCTGGCCGTGATCGTCCTGCTCGCGGTGGTCAACTTCGCCGACCTGCTCGGGGTGGCCCCGGACTCGCCCCTGCGCTGGGCGGTCCCGGCGGTCTACCCGGTCGCCGCGCTGCTCGGCCTGCTGTGGGCGCTGGTGCTGCGCGGCAGCCGCCCCGACACGTACGCCCGGATCGGGCTGGGCGCGGAGAGCGTGGCGGTGACGGCGCCGCCGGCCGGGCACCTCGGCGGGCCCGTCCCGAGCGGGACGGCGGCGCGGCGGTGAGCGGGGTGCGCATCGAGCGGCTTGGGCCGCGGGAGACGTCGCTGGTGGCCGGCCGGATCGCCGAGGCGTTCATGGCCCTCGACGCGCCCCGGTGGCTGGTGCCCGACGCCGGGCGGCGGCAGTCCGTGCTGGCCGGCAACTTCGCGATCCTGGTGGACCACGCGATGCGGTACGGCCTCGTCCACGCGACCGCGGACCGGGCGGGGGTCGCGGTCTGGTTCCCCTCGGTGGGCGACCCGGCCCCGCCGCCGGAGGACTACGACGCCCGGCTGGCCGCGGCCTGCGGGGAGTGGACCGACCGGTTCGCGCACCTGGACAAGCTCTTCGAGGCCCACCACCCGCACCCCGACCACCACCACCTGGCGTTCCTCGCCGTCGCACCGGACCGGCAGGGGCAGGGGCTGGGCAGCGCGCTGCTGCGGCACCACCACGCCGTCCTCGACGCCGAGGGGGTGCCCGGTTACCTGGAGGCGGCCAGCGAGACCGGCCGCGACCTGTACGCGCGACACGGCTACCAGGTCGCCGAGCCCTTCCACCTGCCCGACGGCACGCCGTTCTGGCCGATGTGGCGGGAGCCCGCCCGCGCAGCGACGGGGGCCGGGCAGCCCGCCTGAACGACGGCGCCCTGTGCCACCCGCCCGAGCGGCGCCGCCCGGGTCACCCCCTGCGGGAGGGTGACCCGGGCGTCGTGCCGCGGTGGCTGCGCGCCCGCCCCCGGACACGGCGATGGCCGGGCCCGCCGGCCCGGCCATCGCCCACCACCCCTAGTACGTGCCGTCGAGCTGCCCCCGCAGCTTGGTGAGCGCGCGGGCCAGCAGCCGGGACACGTGCATCTGCGAGACGCCGATCTGCTCGGCGATCTGCGACTGCGTCAGGTTGCCGTAGAACCGCAGCGTGAGGATCTTCTGCTCCCGCTCGTCGAGCGTGGCCAGCGCCGGGCCGAGGGCGACCCGCAGCTCGGCCAGCTCGAACTCGCCGTCCACGCCGCCGAGCATGTCGCCCAGCTCGGTCGCGCGGTCGCCGTCGCCGGTCGGGGTGGAGAGCGAGACCGCGTTGTACGCGCGGGCGCCCTCCAGGCCCTCCAGGACCTCTTCCTCGGTGAGCTTGAGGTGGGCGGCGATGTCGGCGACCGTGGGCGAACGGCCCAGGGTCTGCAACAGCGAGCTGTTGGCGTCGGAGATGGCCAGCCGCAGCTCCTGGAGCCGGCGGGGGACCCGGATGTCCCAGGTGCGGTCGCGGAAGTGCCGCTTGAGCTCACCGATGATGGTGGGGATCGCGTAGCCGGCGAAGTCGACACCGCGGGACGGGTCGAACTTGTCGATCGCCTTGATCAGGCCGACGGCGGCGGTCTGGGCCAGGTCGTCGGTGGGCTCGCCCCGGCCGCTGTAGCGGTGGGCGAGGTGGTTGGCGAGCGGCAGCCAGGCCTCGATCGCCTTGTCGCGCAGTGCGGCGCGGGACGGGTGGCCGGCCGGCAGCGCGGCCATCGCGTTGAGCAGGTCCGCGGCGCTGTCGGTGAGCGCACGCGGGTCGAGCTTCTGGGCGGTGCTCGGCGCTGTCGTGGTCGCCGGCTCGCTGATCGTTGGCGCGGTCATGGGTGGTCCTCCCTGCACCTCGTCCGCGGATGAAAGACGTGACGCTTAGGTTTAAGTTCAGATGTCCGTTCGGAAGTCACCTTAGCCCGATCGGTCCGCCGAAATCTAGCCGAAAGTACGATGTACTTAAGTCATTTCCTGGCATGAAATGCGCGAGTCGGGCAAAACGTCCTTGGATTGTGAGCCGGCTTACGTCGGGCGTACGGTCAGCCGGCCCCGCCGGACATCGACGAAGCCGCATCCGGGCGGCCCGGACCGGCCGGCCGAGCGGTCCCGGTCCCCCCGGATGACCGGCGCCGAATGTCGGCTTTCCGTCGTTGTCCCATCCACAGGACGGGCCGTAGCGTGCGGGTACCTGCCCCGCTCCGGAGGTGCCGTGCTCGACCCCGCCGCTCCCCATCTCGTCGTCAACAGCCGCACGCTCTGCTTCGGCTGGCTGCCGGCGGACCCGGACGCGGTCGCGGCGCTGGTCCCGGCCGGGCTGCGCCCGTCGCCGGACCGGCTGGTCTTCATGAACCAGTACGTGGTCGACGACGAGAGCCAGACCTCCGGCTTCGGCGCGTACTCGCTGACCTATCTCGGGGTGGCGCTGGCCGGGGTGGACGCGCCAGGCGGGAGCAACCGCGGCGGCTGGTGGACGCACTACGTGACCTGTAGCGCACGGGTCCGCACCTACGCCGTCGCGCGGGGGGCGCCTGCCGCCGTGGGCCGCACCCGCGTCGAGCGACACGGCGGGGACATCGTCGCCGAGACGGAGATCGACGGCGTACCGGTGATCCGCGCCCGCTGCCAGGTGGGCGAGACGGGCCGGGCGATCAGCAGCGGCCACCACCGCTACTTCACGGCCCGCGACGGGCAGCTGCTCAGCGCCGTGTACCCGTTCGTCGCCGAACCGGTCGACCCGTTCGTGATCGAGTCGGTGGAGTTCCTGGAGCCGGCCCACCCGGTCTACGCGCTCCGCCCGGAGAACCCCCTGACCATCGGGTTCGGCTTCTACTCCCCGCGCGCCTCGTTCGCCTACCCCGGCGGGCTGACGGTGCACGCCGCCGCCGACGACGCCAGCGCCGGCGCCGACGAGGCCGAGCCCGCCCGCGGCCGGGCCGACGCCCTCTTCGTACCCGCCTGACGGTTTACCCCGTGCCGGGCCGGAGCGCTCACCACGTGCCCGCCCGACGGGCCCGCAGCGGCCGGCCGTCGGGGTCGTAGACCAGCCGGTACGCCGGCAGCGCCCAGGCCCGGGTGTACCAGGGCAGCCGTTCCGCCCGGTGCGGCAGCAGCCGGCCCGGTGGCCGGGGGCCGGCCTGCCCCGCGTCGTACCACCGTTGCAGCGCGTCGGCGGCGGCGCTGATCGCCGCCACGGCGTCGGCCGGGTCGATCAGGTCGGCATCCTCGCCGCCGTCGGGGTCGCGCTCCAGGTGCTCGCGCCACAGCCGCAGCCGCAGCTCCCGGGCGAAGACCCGGGCACCGTCGCCGAGGCCGGCCGGGTCGGTCGGCGCCCGGTCGTCCCGGGTGTCGTCCAGCACCGCGCAGGACAGCTCGCTGTCGTGCGTCCAGGACCGGCGGTTGAAGTTGTCGCTGCCCACGCTGGCCCACACGTCGTCGACCACGCACACCTTGGCGTGCACGTAGACCGGGGTGCCCGCGTGGTTCTCCACGTCGAGCACGTGCACCCGATCGGGGGCCGCCCGCTCGCAGAGCGACAGCGCCTGCTCGCGGCCCACCGTGTTGGGCGGCAGCGCCAGCCGGCCGTCCACGTCCGGGAACCGGGGGACCACGGCGACCAGATGCAGGTCGGGATTCTCCCGCAGCGCCCGGGCGAACAGGTCGGCCACCTCGCTGGACCACAGGTACTGGTCCTCCAGGTAGATCAGCCGCCGGGCCCGCCGGACCGCCTTGGTATAGCCGCGGGCCACCGTGCGCTCGCCGTCGGGGGCGAAGGAGTAGCGGGGCCGGACCGCCGGGTAGGTGCGCAGCACCTGGACGTCGTGCGGGCCGCAGGGCGGCGGGTCGGCCGGCTGCGGCGGCAACGGGTCGGGCCGCAGGTCCGCGCCGCGCAGCCGGTCGCGCAGGTAGGCGAGGGGGTTCTCCGAGTCCAGCGGCATCGGGTCGGTCCACCGCTCCCGGAAGGTGGTGTCCAGCGCGCCCACCACCGGCCCCCGCACCGCGAGCTGCACGTCGTGCCAGGGCGGGTGGTCGCCGTAGCGGGTGGACATCTGCACCGCCTGCGGGTCGCCCCGGTGCGCGGCGTCGTCGCGGCGGCTGTGGCACAGGTCGATCCCGCCGGCGAAGGCGACGTCTCGTTCCGGCGCGCGGAGGCGCCGCAGCACCACCAGCTTCTGGTGGTGCGAGCCGCCCCGGCGGACCCGCTGGTCGAGCAGCACCTCGCCGCCGGCGGCGGAGACCGTCTCGCTCAGGTTGCGGTTCTCCGCCTCGCTGTAGGCCAGGAGGTCGAGGTGGGAGCGCCAGATCAGGCCCTTGACCACCACGCCCCGCTGCGCGGCGCGCGCGAAGAGCTGCGCCACGGTCGGCCCGTCCGGGCGCAACCGCTGGTCCGGGTCACCCCGCCAGTCGGTGAAGAAGAGGTGGTCGCCGGCCTCCAGCGTCTGCACCTCGTCGACCAGCCGGTCGAAGTACGCGGCTCCGTGAATTAACGGCTCGGCGAGGTTTCCGCTGCTCCAGACGGGTAACTCTGACACCGGGTTGGCGCGTTCGGCTTCGCTCAGGAACCAGTTGCGTGGTGCCACCGTTCCAGCCCCCCGAGGTCGACAACGTCCTCACGGTAGGACCCGTGTCGCGGGTCCGCATCCCGGCCGGCACTCCGGTGACCGGTCGGACGGCCCCCGACAGCCCGCCCGATCACGACGCGAACACCGAGGAGGCAACACCATGCCCGGCGAGACGACGAACCCCGTGACCGAGTACCGCGAGCAGGCGGTCGAAAGCGAGCGGGGCGCGCTGGTGACGGTGTTGCTCATGGTGATCCTGGGAGTCGCGGGCATCTTCGCCGTCTCCTGACGCCACGTCCCGACGCGCCGGTGGGCGCCATGTGCTGACGCGCCGGTGGGCGCCACCCGGTCGTGCCGGGGGCGCCCACCGCCCGCGCGTGGGATTCAGGGCCTCGGTGCCTCGCCGTCGGTGTGCGGCAGCCGCTCGGCGGGGACGACACCGAGCCGGCCGGCCTTGAAGTCCTCGAACGCCTGGAGCAGCTCGTCGCGGGTGTTCATGACGAACGGGCCGTAGTGCGCCACCGGCTCCCGGATCGGCTCGCCGCCCATGATGTAGAGGTCCAGCGTCGGGGTGTGGCCGTCCTGGCTGGCGTCCGCGGCGAAGGTCAGCGCGTCGCCGGGGCCGTGCACGGCGAGCTGGCCCGTGTGCACCGGCCGCCCGTCGGTGCCCACCGTGCCCCGCCCGCCCAGCACGTAGACCAGGGCGTTGAAGTCCGGCCGCCACGGCAGGTCGACGCGGGCGCCCGGCTGCACGGTGACGTGCGTGATGGTGATCGGGGTGTGGGTGGAGCCCGGCCCCCGGTGCCCGGCGATCTCGCCGGCGATCACCCGGATCAGCGCGCCGCCGTCGGGCGTGGTCAGCAGGGCCGCCTCCCGGCCTCGGATGTCCTGGTAGCGGGGCGGGTTCATCTTCGCCGCCCGGGGCAGGTTGACCCAGAGCTGGGTGCCGTGGAACAGCCCGCCACTCATGACGAGGTGCTCCGGCGGCGCCTCGATGTGCAGCAGCCCGCTCGCGGCCGTCATCCACTGGGTGTCGCCGTTGGTGATCGTGCCGCCGCCACCCTGCGAGTCCTGGTGGTCCATGATCCCGTCGATCATGTAGGTCACCGTCTCGAAGCCGCGGTGCGGGTGCCAGGCCGTGCCCCTGGGCTCGCCCGGGGCGTAGTCCACCTCGCCCATCTGGTCCAGGTGGATGAACGGGTCCAGCTCACTCACCGGAACACCGGCGAACGCCCGGCGGACCGGGAACCCCTCGCCCTCGTAGCCGCTGGGCGCGGTGGTCAGCCGGCGGACCGGCCGGAACGCGGTGGACTCGTCGAGCTTGGGCAGGCGGGGCAGGACGAGCACGTTGTCGACGGTGATGGCGGGCATCGGGGGCTCCTCAGCTGTGCGGGTGGGCGGTCGACGCGTCGCGGTCCGCGCGCAGGCGCCGGCCGAGTCGCTCGAAGATCCGGGTGAGGCAGGCGACCTCGGCGTCGTCGAGGTCGTCCATCAGGTGGGCGCGCACCGACCGCAGGTGGTGCGGGGCGGCCTCGCGCAGGGCCAGCAGCCCGGCGGCGGTGAGCACGGCCTCGCTGCCGCGGCGGTCGTCGGGACAGGACTCCCGGGCGACCAGGCCGCGCCGCTGCATGGTGGTGATCTGGTACGTCAGCCGGCTGGGCGAGAAGACCAGGCGGCTCGCCAGCTCCCCCATCCGCAGTCGCTGGCCCGGCGCCTCGGAGAGCAGGACGAGCACGTGGTAGTCGGCGAAGGTGAGCGCGCTCTCGGCGCGCAGGTCGTCCTCCAGCCGCGTGTAGAGCCGCTGGCTCGCCTCGATGTAGGCGCGCCAGGCGGCGAGTCGGGCACTGTCCAGGCTCTCGGTCACGCCATGACAGTAGCACTCTTTCAAAATTTAACTAGTGCCCCGTGAGTGCGGTCACCCGCGACGCGGCGGTGCTGTTCAGATTTGAAGGATGCTCCCGGGCCGGGCCGGGGCGGGGTCGCCGCCGGCCCGGACCAGCCGGCGCCGGCGGCCCCCGGGGGCGGACACCGGGTACCCGACGAGGGGGGGGCCGGGGCGGTCGCGGCCGGCGGGGGACCCCCGCGGGAGCCTCAGCGGGCGGGCG